>CAZWMZ010000183.1:0-15223 GCA_964634965.1 uncultured Nitratifractor sp.
GGCTGGCCGGGAGAGGGGGATTCGAACCCCCGGAGGTGTTACCCTCACCGGTTTTCAAGACCGGCACATTCGACCACTCTGACATCTCCCGTGTCGAGAAAAAAGAGGGATTGGAGGTGACAGCCGGATTCGAACCGGCGATCAGAGCTTTGCAGGCTCGTGCCTTACCACTTGGCTATGCCACCCTGTATGTATGTGGTGCCCGGAGCCGGACTTGAACCGGCACGGTCGCATTGACCGGGGGATTTTAAGTCCCCTGTGTCTACCATTCCACCACCCGGGCTCAACGGACACCAAAAAAGAGTTCCGACATTTGTATTATCTGGAGAAAATAAACGTTTCTGGAGCGGGCGAACGGGTTCGAACCGTCGACCCTCACCTTGGCAAGGTGATGCTCTACCACTGAGCTACGCCCGCATAAGACAAATTCGGAGTGGGATTATAACAAAAAAACCTTGGGTTGTAAAGTCCCAAAGAGCCAATCGGCTATAATGAGAGATGCAAATCACAGACTGGATCATTATCGGAGGCGGTGCAGCGGGGCTGACCGCGGCGATTACGCTCGCCCGTTCGGGTCAAACCGTGCGCATCCTCGAACGCAACGACCGCCTCGGCAAAAAGCTCCTCGCCACGGGCAATGGCCGATGCAATCTAACCAATCGTACGGTTACGCCTGCCCATTTTGCCTGCGATTATCCCCCTTTTGTCAAAGCCGCCCTGGAGGGATACGGCACGAAAGCCGTCGAGGATTTTTTTCGCACGTTGGGGCTGGAGCTGGTCGAGGGAAAAGAGGGGCAGCTCTTTCCGCTCTCACTGCAGGCGAGCACGGTCGTCGAGACGCTGCTGCATCATCTCCAGCGCCTGGGTGTCGCCGTTGAGTCCGGTACGACTGTCGAGTCGGTGGCACGATCAAAAGCGCACTTTCATGTCGCGACTGACCGGGGCGGGTTTGCTGCGGCACGGCTTCTCCTCGCGACGGGATCGCCCGCGGCTCCGCAACTGGGAGGCAACATGAGCGGCCTGGAGATCGCCAGGGAGCTGGGTCATACCGTAATCCCGCCTCATCCTGTTCTCGTACAGCTCGAATCGGACGCACCGTGGCTGCGCCGAGCAGCAGGCGTCAGGCGGCAGGCTCGCGTGAGGCTTCTGTGCGAAGGCGAATCCCCTACCGTTCGCGAAGGGGATCTGCTCTTTACGGCCTACGGTGTCAGCGGGCCTGTGATCCTCGATCTGAGCCTCACCGCGAGTCGTCTGCTCACCCACTACCGCCATCCGCTCATCGAGATCGATCTCTTTCCCGATCATACCAAAGAGCAATTGACCCGGCTGCTTTTGCGGCGCATCGATCCCGATCTCGACCGGCCGCTCCCCCTCTGGCTCCATGCGCTTATCCCCAAAAAACTTATTCGCGTGATCCTGGAGCAGGCTCGCTGCACCACCCAGAGCGAAGCGGCACTGAGCCGCAAACAGATCGGCAAACTCGTCCACGCCCTCCGGCATCTGCGCATCCCCATCACCGCTACACATGGATTCAAACACGCCGAGGCCGCTGCCGGAGGCGTTGACGTTCGCGAAGTCGACCCTCGGACATTGGAGTCCAAACAGCTTCCTGGACTCCATTTTGCCGGAGAGATTCTCGACATAGTGGGCGAACGAGGCGGCTACAACCTCCACTGGGCATGGGTGAGCGGGATGCGGGCAGCCAACAGTACGATATAGGGCTGCTACTTCAGGCCCAGTTGCATGTTGTTCTTTTTGAACACTTCTCTTCGAAACAGGGTGGCATACCGCCAATACGACATGGCGCGCCAAAGGGTGCGCAGGTTGGTCTTGAAATCGGAGAATCGGTACAAAAGAGCTGGAATAGAGTTGAAATCACTTCGTGCCCTGTTGCAGGCTTCTGTCAGTGCCTCTGGGGTAAGATTCCGAGGCACAAATGCTGCATGGTTGAAGCGATACTCAGGATGCAGCCACCACTCCCCATCGTACAACAGCCTTCCCTCTCGTCTCAGTCGATCATACAGGGGTGTTCCCGGATAAGGGGTCAATACGTTAAAGGCTGCAAATGTAAACTTGTTTTTGATTGCAAACTCTTTGGTTGCCATGATCGAATCGTACGTATCGCTATCGTATCCCAACGTAAACGCCGCCCACGTCTGCATGGCATAATGTCGAAGCACATCAATCTCATGCCGGTATCGGGTGAAATTCTTGAGATTGAAATGTTTTCCTGCATCCTTGAGACTCTCGGGCGTAATCGACTCAAATCCGATCACGTTGCCGACACATCCACTTTTTGCCATCAGCGCCATCAGCTCTTCGTCGTGCGTAACATCAATGCTTGCCTGAGAAATCCAGTTGATTTTTAGAGGAATCAACTCCCGACACAGATCTTTGAGGGCTCTTTTGTCCGACGCGATATTGTCATCAACAAAAAAGATAAATCTCCTTTTTTGCGATGCGATCTCTTCCAGTACCTCATCGATCCTTCGGATATAATGGGTTTTGTCAAAATACCTACTGACAGCACAAAAATTGCAGCTGTAGCGACAACCTCTCGAAAACTGCATAAGCGATACCGGCAGATACGCATCATCCCGATAAAGATCCCGACGAGGCTTGATCCCTCCTGCCTGCCCGATACCGGGGATGCCTTTGTAGACTTTTTTAAGCTTTCCTCTCTTAAAGTCTGCCAAGACTTCGTGCCAGATACTCTCCGCATCGCCTGTCACAATCGCATCGCAATGCAACTGCACCTCCTCGGGAATCAACGCAACATGGATGCCCCCCATAACAACAGGCACTCCTCGTGCCCTGAATGCATCGGCGATCTCGTATGCCCTCCGTGCCATAAACGTCTCGACTGTGATCCCGACAAGATCGCACTGGATGTCGTATGGTATCTCTTCGATGCGGTCGTCCAGTATCTCCACCTCCACATCGTCGGGCATCAATGCTGCCAAAACACCCAGCATGAGCGGCTCCATGCGCCCCTCGTCTGTATAGAGGCTGTGTCCTTTTCTTCCGATGGTAGGTTTGACAAGTACGACCTTCATGGTGCCCCCAGTACTCTGTTTTGTTTGCGCTTGATCTCCATTTGAGAGACAACATTGGCCGCCATGATCATCGCAAACAGATAGGGACTGAATTTCAAATGGCCTGCCACAACTCTACGGACAATGGAACTCCATGCATAAAAATCTTTTCGAGCGGCATAGCACTCTGCTGCAAACGCATCGGGCGACATTCTTTTGGGGACAAAGATCGGATCACCGTAGCGATATCCCTGCTCAAGCCACCACGTTTTATGAATCAGGCGACCCTCGTGCTCAAGTCTCGCGTACAATGGCGTACCCGGCGTGGGCGTTAATGGGTTGAAATTGGCAATCTCCAATCGCGTCTCCATTGCAAACTGAAGGCTCTGCCGGATCACCTCCACCGTATCAAAATCGTATCCAAACACAAAAGTACCATAGACCGCTATCCCTCTGCGATGAAATGTGTCAATGACCTCACGGTACTGCCCCGATCGCTTGTTCCAGCCCTTGCCCATCTGGTCAAGATTGGCATCGACCAGCGACTCAAAGCCGACAATAACAAGCCGGCACCCCGATGCAGCCATGCGATCGAGCAATGCTTCATCCTGGGCAACATCGATGCTGATCTGGCACGCCCACCGAATCTTCAGTGGTGTTATGGCTTCGAGGAGTGTGTCGAGCACTTTTTTTGCATTGAACAGGTTGTCATCCACAAAAAAGACCATCCGTTTTTTGTCGAAGGTTTTCAGCTCATCCACAACACTCTCTATCTCTCTGTAACGGATGGTGTGTTTGTAAAAACTCTCTATGGAACAAAAATCACAGTGATGCTTGCATCCCCGACCAAACTGTATCAACTCCAAAGGCAAATACCGTTTGCCCTCAAAGATCGTCCTGTCGATCCGGTAGTCACGCAGAGACACAGCATTGCCGCCGGTGTAGGTTCGGCGCAAGCGGCCCGTTTCAAAATCATCGATCAGCTCTTGCCATACGCCCTCCGCATCGCCGATCACTACGGCATCTGCATGCTCCAATGCCTCCTCAGGGAGCAGCGACGGGTGATACCCGCCCATGACAACCGTCACGCCTCTGCTTCGATACTGGCGCGCGATCTCATACGCCCGTTTGGCCGTAAACGTCTCAACACTCAACGCCACCATATCGGGACGGTCATCCGGAGGAATGATCTCGACCCTGTCATCAAAAAATGTAACGGCCACCCTCTCAGGGGTCCAGGCTGCCAATATCGCCAGAGCCAGAGGTGTCAGTGCATCCCGGGATCGGTAGTCACCCATATTGGGACGAATCAGTGTCAATCGATTGAGCCTCATAACACTGCGATCTCCGGCCGTATGTTTCGGGCATGAACCGCCTCTTTGTGTGTGCTGTCGAGAAAGACCGCTTCGATCTGGGTGGCATACTCGGCTGCTTTGAGTGCTTTTTGGATCGTTGGTCGATGTGGATCGTCTGCTGCCATCGCCACGGTACAGAGCTTGCCGCCACGCGCATGGATCAGCGAAGAGGCCACCCTCAGCAGAGCCAGCTTGCTGTTGGCGTCGCCAAACCCACTGACACAAAACGCGATAAATATCTGCTCGAGCCGAGAGCCTGCATGGGGCAGCCTCACCGCACCCCTCATGGCGGCAGAGAGGTTGTACAGCGGTCGCAACCAGTTCAAAGGGGGACGGTAGTGCTCCACCACGGTTTGCTTGATTGCCCGCTGATCCCACAGAGCAAACATCGCCTCAATCTCCCCTGAGCTGTTGTGCAGCAGATAGAAATCCTCCAGACGAAGCCCGTTGCTTCCATCGAGCGTTTTCAGCCAACTCACCTCAAGAACCGGCGCAAAATCATACTGGCGGGCCTGGGCATTATAAAATGCGGCGATCGCAGCTGCATCCTGCTTGCGTGCCTGTGTCACAAGAGGCGTGGCACCCGGATCGTTTCGGGCAGCAAAAATCAACGTGCTCAGCTCCCCAAGCGGCAGATAGGTCGGCATCCCCTTGAGATTGGACTCCAGCACTCTCCTGGCTCTGCGGTTTTCGCTGGCAATGCTGGTCAGCATAAAAGGGAGCGACGCCGGATAATGTATCAAGGCCGGTATCGAATCAAAACCGTGTTTGAGATAGCGTATCGCATGACGAAACTCCGGCTGGACCCTCAAAGAGCCAAGATAGACAATCGAAGCCGCTTCGCCTCCAAAAAAAACTTGCATGAACGTACAAGCATACATCCCTACCACCACATCTTTTTCCTCACCTTTGTATGCGATGACCGTCGTGCTCTCTCCCATCAGCTTCTCGGCCGCAAAATAGTCCGGTTCCCTTCGCAGAGTGATCGCAACCCACGCATCCATGCTGTTCGTTTCGAGCAGGCTTCGAATGGCCGACTCATCCTCCCGGGTCGCGACAGCATACGTGATCTCCCCTGCTCTATACCGCTGCATCGTCCACCTTGAGCAGGGTGCCGCTGAAGTTTTCGTCGCCCAACGGATATCCGTTGCGTCCCGAAACATCTCCCCGGTGCATCCAGTTGATCGGAAAATAGTTTCGCAACATAAACCCATCGGCACGATTGGTTTGAGATCGCAAGCGCGAAACGATGCTTCGAATGCTGTAGAATTTGCGACGTGCTGCTACACACTGTGCGGTCACCTCTTCGGGCTTGATCTGTCTGGGGATAAAGGGAAGGTCGTTGTACCGATAGGCATCGTCCAGCCACCACTTCTCATACAGCAGCCGCCCTTCTGCTTTCAGTTTTTCGTACAACGGTGTAGCCGGAAACGGTGTCAGATGGTTAAAGGCTGCAATGTAAAAACGGTGATCGATTGCAAACTGAACCGTCCAATCAAACGTCTCCATCGTATCGTGATCGTACCCAAAAACAAACGTAGCATAGACCCGGATATGGTATCGATCCAGCCGTTTGAGTGCCTCCAAATAGTCTCCATGAACGGTATTGAACTCCTTGTTCATGAGGGAGAGATTTGCATGGTTGAGCGTCTCAAATCCGATTAAAACGCCCATGCATCCGCTTCGATGCATCAACTCCAGCAACTCCTCATCCCACGCTCCCTCGATGCTCATCTGGGTGATCCACCGGATCTTGAGCGGTTCAAGGGCCCTCAAGAGCCTCTTTGCATGCCGTTTGTTGCCGATAAAGTTGTCGTCCACAAAGAAAAAGACTTTTTTCTCCTGTTTGAGAGAAAGAATCTCTGCCACAATCTCATCAATCGGCCGTGCACGATGGGTGCTTTCAAAAAACGAAGCAATGGCGCAGAAGTCGCATCTGTGCGGGCACCCTCTTCCTGTCTCGATCAACCCGATGGGCAGATATCTTTTTCCTTTGAAGATGGAGCGGTCGGGGTAGATATGCTCAAGCCGGCCTCTCGTCCCGTGATACATCCTTTTGAGGCTTCCCGCCTTTAGATCGTCGATCACTTCTCCCCAGATCCCCTCCGCCTCTCCGACAACAACCGCCTCGGCATACATCTGTACCTCCTCCGGAAGCAGTGTGGCATGGAAGCCGCCCATGATAACCGGTATGCCCCTTTTGCGATACTGCGTGGCAATTTGGTAGGCACGTTTGGCCGTGTAGGTTTCCACAGAGATGGCCACCGCATCCGTTGGGAGATCGTATGGGATCTTTTCCATACGGTCATCGAAAAAGCGAATCGTTACATCCTCGGGCGTCAATCCCGCTATCACTGCAGCCGGGAGCGATTCCATCTGCCAGCTGCGAATGTATTTTGCTCCTGCTTTGTGTCCGATGGCCGGGTGAATGATCGTCAGGTGCATCAGCCCATCTCCTTGCGGTCAAATGCCTCGAGATGTTTCCCGTAGTATCTGTATCCCAAATTTGAGGTGATTGCAAGGGGCTGAAAATTGCCGGCGCGCTTGAGCCTGTGGTAGATGGCACCGTATCGGTACACCTCCCGCCACACCCTCCTGTGGCCATACGACAGCTCCTCGGGGCTCATATGTTTAGGCTCAAAAACGACATGCTGCACATCATAAAGCTCCCAATTGGTGGTCAGGATTCTCCCCTCTCTCTCCAGGCGGTCAAACAGGGGCGTTCCCGGAAAGGGTGTCATGATCGAAAACCTCGGAAGATCAATCCCTGCCTCCAGCACAAAATCGATCGTTTCATCGAAGATCTCCACCGTATCGGTATCCATCCCAAACACAAAACACCCTTGTACCGATATGTGCAACCGATGCAATTTATCAACAAGCTGCCGATAATCCACCGAAGCGTTAAACTGTTTGTTGACGCTCTTCAGGCTCTCCGCTGAGACCGACTCAAGACCCAGAAGCAGCCCTTTGCACCCACTGCGCGCCATCAGCTCCAGCATCGCATCGTCGTTGGCGATCAAAACCGTACTCAGTCCAAACCATTCGACATCAAGAGGTATCAGTCGCTCAAAGAGCTCTTTCGCATAGGATTTGTATGCGACCAGGTTCAGATCCACGAAAAGGATCTTTTTTTTGCCCACCCGCCGAATATCTTCGATGACAAAATCGATGGGTTTGCGGTATTGGCGCCCACCCCACGCGACGGGCACAACACAAAATTCACACTTGTGAACACAAGAGCGGGTAGCTTCAAAAACGGCATGGGTCAAAAACGCACGGTTGTTCAGCAGTTCCCGGCGCGGAAATACCGGTTGGCTCAAATCAAAGTCGCTTGCCTGTCTGTAGACGTGTTGATGGCGACCCTCCACAAAATCGTACAAAAATTGCGGCCATGTCTTTTCGGCATAGCCGATAAAAATAACATCTGCATACTGCTGGGCCTCTTCCGGCATCAGCGTAATGTGCGGCCCGCCCAATACAACAAACTGACCCCTGGCGCGAAATGCCTGCGCCAAATCGTAGCTGCGCCTGGCCGTTCCGGTGATCACCGTCATCCCGATGATATCGGCTTCGAGATTTTCAGGGATCGTGGCAATGCTCTCGTCGATCAACTCCAGCTCGACATTCAGATCGTCTGGAACCAGGGCGGCAAGCGTTGTCAAGGTCAGCGGTTGATAGCGCAACGATTTTTTGATGCCGCCCTTGTAGCGATACAGCGGACTTTTGGGAGAGATCAGCACAATCTTCATCGTCACCACCATCCTGTTTCGTCTGTGGAGAGGCGCGGCACTTTGATGTCTCCCATTCTCTGCCCCGCTTTGTTTCTGCTTGCGAGGTAGCGTTCAAGAGCATTGTCAACATAGACCGCTTGCAGTGTGTGGAGTTGTCCCAGTTCTCTGGCGTATCGGTATTGGGGGTTACGCAACAATCTCTGCTCGATCTGACGCACATCGACACGACTGCCCGATGCAAGCACCAGCACATAGCGCCTCGCATCGCGATCCGGCACCAGCATGGCAAACTCAGCAACATCCTCAAGCGTCTTCGCAACAAAAGCTTCTGTCAGCTTTTCGCCTACCATATCGCTGACGATCCCCTCTCTGTATTGAAAACGAAGTATGGGTCTTCCGTTTTTGTATCCATAGCACCGCACCACATCTCCGGTACGATAACGATACAGCCCTCCCCGAGTGGTCACGATCACCTCATAGGTCTGATCGGTTTTCAGCGCATCATACAAAAAAATCCCCTCCGCATTCATAAATTCAAAAAAGCCACTCTGTACTGCCAACAGGGGCACCCCCTCCTCATCTGGCATTGTGACCACACTCTCTGTGCTGATGAGTCCTTTGGGCTGAAAAGGGATTGCAGGGAAAAAGGTTTTGAGCGCATCGGCATACGGCGCAGAGAGCCCATCCTGCCACAAACTGACCAGCTGGAGCTCTGGCCACAGCACCGCGGCGTCCTGCTGCCGCACAAATGCATCCAAGCGCTTGTTGGCCGCTCTGTCAGCCGGAAGCGTCTTTCCCCACAAGGTGCCGCCCGTCTCCAAAAGAGCACCCAGCGTCTCCCGGCACGTAAAAATGCAGGCAAAAAGCATCAGGAGAAACGTCGGACTCCACACCGAAATAAATCTCAACTTCTCCGCCCGAATCAACCAATACAGCGTAGCAATTTTCCAGCTCTGCACTTGATTAATCTGGGCCACCCACTCCGGCACAACCCCCTCCTGCTTCTGCAGACCGAGATATTGCTCATCCGAAACGCCAACCGGGATTCCAGCTGGCGACAATCGCTCCTCCCGTACAATCGGACTAATTGCCCAGTAACTGTTAGACGGTTCCACACCGTAATTTTCGTGCAACCACGCCAGGTACGGCACAACTGCCTTTTGAAAATCTTCGAGGCTCTCCAGAGTGTATGGGATCCGTTTTGCACCGCCGCGACTGCCTCCTGTACACTCAAATGCTACCGGCTGACCTTGAAACAACACATCGACAGCGCCTTCCCAGATTCGGAGTATCTGCGTTTCAATGTCCGCATAATCAACAAGAGGAACGCGCGCTTGATACGATGCGATCGAATCGATCTGTGAAAATCCCCATCTTCTCCCATACTCGGTCTGACGATTTTGCTCCAGGCACTCTCGCAGCCATCGCGCCTGCACGTTACTGTGATCAGCCAAGGATCAACCTTTTGGTCAACGGTTTAAAATTTGACGCCTCGATCCGACACAGGCAAGCCAGCTCGTCTCCATGCAGGTATCCTGGATTTTTTTTCAAAAAATAAGCCACAGCCTCATGACGCATTTCCCGCTCGGTCGGATAGGCATATGCATCTTTGAGGTGACCGTGGGAGTGGTCGTATCGAATGATGCCAAGTTCCTGATCATAATGTGTGCCAAACTTTTCGCTTGCAAGATGTATCAATACGTCTCTCAATGCGTTCTCCTTACGCGTCCAGTGTGGATAGAAGTTGTACACGAACGCGGGAAGGTAACGATACGTTCTGTGTCCTTTGACAATCAAGAACCAGTAAAAGGGTCTCCCTTCAAACTCTCTGCAGTAGCGCCCAATGCGTCTGGCCCACTCAAATCCAAATTTCTGCTGTCCCCAGTATCGATGATCAACAACCGTATCGCCCGAGTAGAGCACCTTGACGGGTTCACCTCGATAGACCGAATCGTACAGTTCATATGTGGTAAAACCGATGATTTTCCCATCATCCAACATCATCATGATTTCATTTTTGCTCTTCAGATCGTTCAGAAACCTTGCGCGGCTGCTCCCATCATAATAGCGCAGATAGAGTGTCACAAGAGACGCCTGCTCTCTTGCTGAGAGTGTCTCGATGGTACTGAACGTAACCGAGAGTTTTGACGTTTTCAATCAGCCTCTCCTTTTGCGTCTCCAAAAAAACGCCCCAAGCATCAGACCGACAAGCAAGCCAGCGCCTGCTCCAACAGCACCAAACATGATTGTGTTTTTTTCGATAGCATTCAGGAGTGGGTTGTCGAGAAAATCCGTACCGATATGCAACGCCAATATCCTCCACTTCCCATCCTCTTCTTTGTGCACCGTCGCCGTCCAGCGCGTAAGCATATCAAAATGGCGCGCATCGTTTAAAACATACCGCTCTACCCCTTTTCCGCAAACGATACCGATGTCATCGCCATAAAATTTTGTTTTTTCATCGGCGGTCAGTTTGATCTGGAGTGTTTGTATTTTGCCGTTTTTACCAAACCACTTCTCAAAATACGGTTCGATCTCTGCATGGCTCGACAGAAACTCCTGATTGATGGGTGTTACTTTCATCTCTTTGGAAAAATACTGAGCCAGATCACCATATCGCTGGCTGTTGATGGCCTGCTCTATCCCCGTCAACAGCCCTCTGAGCTCCTGATGGACCTTCTCTTCATCTGCCGAAATCAGCTGCGTCAGCAGCAAAATCATAACCACGATTCCTCTGATCATGTGCGACCTCCTTTGTGTAATGGTTGAAGAATGATACAACAATCATCCCCGAAACGATATCAGCGATATGGTGTTGATGCACCCAAAGTGTCGAAAGCGCTATCAAGACAAACCAGAGAAGCGAAATGGCCTTGAAGACGACACTGGATGTTGCCTGAAAGATGGCAAGAAGTATCAATCCGCTGTAGACGATATGCAGCGACGGAACCATGTTGTGCGGATAATCAAGCGAAAAGATCTTTGCATATATCTGTGCATAATGATTCTCAGGTAGAACCCTTTCAAAACCCAGCACAGAAGGAAAAAGCAAAAAAACAATCCCGCTGGCAATGGTGGCCAGGGCGATCTCTTTGCCCAGCTTGTTCAGGCGCGCCTCCTGCAACACAAACGGTGGAACCAAAAAAAGGATATACATCGACAGATAGAGCCAGATAAATTGGGGCCAAAAGGGTATTGCCAGCTCTGCCTGCATATAGAAGTGATGCACATCGGTCCGCCTGGAGGTAATCCAGTTGCAAAGAGGATAGATCGAGAAAAAAGCAAGGCTGATCCAAAATACCCAATATCCGTATGTTTTCCATACGCTTTTTCTGCAGCAAGACACATGCACAGCGCTACCCTTTTTCGTGCATCGGCGGCGCCGGCTGCACTCCGTTTTTCCACAGAGAAAAGTAAATTTCCCAAAAGGTGGGTCGCGTCTCACGCTCTTCAACGTAGTGCGGCAGATAGATCCACGGAATCTCAGGATAGCGATGGTGCGCAAGGTGGCAGTGGTAATTCAACGCAATCCATCTGGCCACCGGATGCACTGTCAAGTTCCAGGCGCCCATCACAACATCCCTCGGCGTCCATGCGTGATTGACGTACTGCAATGCAGACCAGTGCAAAGCAAAAAACCAATGCGCCAAAAGCCACCCCTGCCAGTTGAGATCCAGTGCAAACCAGATCAATACCTGATACGAAAAAGCCAGCAATGCCTCCAGCCACAATCGTCTCCTGGGAGCCTTGGCAATCTCCTTCAGAAACGGTTCGAAACCCAATGCTCTGGCAGGATGCCTGATAAACCAATCGGAGAGGACAAAGTACGGAGCAACCAGTATAAGCACGATGACAAGAGGGATACAAAACCAGTACAGCCCCATCAGATTGCCCGCATACAGCAAAACATTTTTCCCTCTCCTGGATTCGTGTGGCAGGTAATAGTCAAACATCTCTACATCGGTTCGGTTTCTCTTGTGATGGCCTGTGTGCGCAATGGTCTGAATGGTATAAGAGGTCGGAAATGTCGCGGCCGACAGATGACCAAACAGATCATTGAGAGTCTTGTTCGTAGAGAACACCCCATGAACCGCCTCATGCAACAGCGCAAAAATCGTATTGTGAAAAAAGGCAAATCCCACCGCGGCCATCATCGCCACCCACCAAACAGCATGGCTTGCCAACCACAGGAAAAACCAGTTCAAAATCAAAACAAAGAAGAATATCACCCTGTTGAGTCCGTCGGGAATGGTGTGCTGTGCGCTGTTTCCTTGTTCCATGCTACAATTATAGCATAACTCAAAAACTGCATATTTGCAAATCAACCCGGATACCCAAATCTCGAAATAGAATGCTTTGAATCTGCGCCATCTCAAAAAATAGATTGCACCCAATGTCTGGGCAAAGCAGGCCCAAAGCACACCTTTAATGGGGCTTGACCAAAGCCAAGTCAAAAGGTCTAACGCAGTCCAGGCAAAAGATCTCGGTGCCCATAAGGGTGGGCATGCGCTATTTTGCGTTCTTTTTGTCGCGTGCCATTCGCCTGCGCTCCACTGGGTCGAGCGCCTTTTTGCGGATGCGGATGTTTTGAGGGGTCACTTCGACGAGCTCGTCCTCTTCGATCCACTCCATGGCCGCTTCGAGGCTCATCTCGCGTGGGGGGACGAGTTTGATGGCGTCCTCGGCACCGGCGGAGCGCATGTTGGTGAGCTGCTTGCCTTTGAGGGGGTTGACTTCGAGGTCGCCGGGGCGAGCCGATTCGCCAATGATCATGCCGTTGTAGACTTTGGCCTGAGGGTGGATAAAGAGCGTACCACGAGCCTGGAGATTGTAGAGACTAAATGCCACTGCTTCGCCGTCGTCCATGCTGACAAGTGCGCCGGGGGTGCGGCCGACGACGGTGCCGGTGTAGGGGCGATACTCGAGGAAGGAGTGGTTCATGATCCCTTCGCCTTTGGTGTCGGTAAGAAATTCACTGCGAAAGCCGATGAGGCCGCGGGCAGGGATCTCAAACTCGATCCGAACGGTACCGTCGGGCATGGGAATCAGGGAGGTCATCTCCGCCTTGCGCTTGCCGAGCTTTTCGATGGCGACGCCCTGGAACGCTTCGGGAACATCGACAACGAGGTGTTCGAACGGCTCGAGACGTACGCCGTTCTCCTCTTTGACGACTACTTCGGGTCGCGCGAGCAAAAACTCAAACCCTTCACGGCGCATGTTTTCGGCCAAAATGCCGATCTGCAGCTCGCCCCGTCCGGAGACATTGAAGCTCGCATCGCCCAGCGGCTCAAGGCGCATGGCAATGTTGGTCTCCATCTCTTTTTCGAGCCGTTCGCGCAGTTTGTTGGAGGTGACGTGTTTGCCTTCGGTGCCTGCAAGCGGCCCGTCATTGACGCTGAAGATGACGCTGAGGGTGGGCTCCTCGACATGCATGGGATCAAGCGGCACGGGGTTGACCGGATCGCAGACGCTGTCGCCTACGTCGATGTCGGCAAAGCCGGCGATGGCGACGATATCGCCCGCTTCGGCTTCGTCGATCTCGATCCGATCAAGCCCTTTAAATCCGATGAGTTTGGAGATGCGGGATTTGGATTTGGAACCGTCGGCTTTGACCAGCAGGTATTCATCACCCTTTTTGACCCGACCGTTAAAGATCCGCGCGATCCCGATACGACCGACAAAATTGTCGCTATCGAGCGTAAAGACCTGCGCCTGCGCATCGGCCTCGGCGCTGCCCTGGGGGTAGGGGACTTTGTCGAGGATCGCCTCAAACAGCGGAGTCATGTCGTCGTTGGGGTCTTCGAGTTCCCATTTGGCGTATCCGTCACGTGCGGCGGCATAGAGAACGGGGAAATCCAGCTGCTCTTCATTGGCATCGAGGGCGACGAGGAGATCAAACACCTCATCGAGTACCCGCTCGGGCTCGGCGCCGTCTTTGTCGATCTTGTTGATCACCACAACGGGAATGAGCCCAAAACCAATTGCCTTTTTGAGGACGAATTTGGTCTGGGGCATGACCCCCTCCTGAGCATCGACAAGCAGCAGTACGCCATCGACCATCTTGAGTACCCGTTCGACTTCGCCGCCAAAATCGGCGTGGCCGGGGGTGTCGATGATGTTGATCTTGTGATCGTTGTAGGTGATGGCGGTGTTTTTAGAAAGGATCGTAATGCCGCGCTCTTTTTCGATATCGTTGCTGTCCATCACCCGCTCATCGACCTGCTGGTGAGCAGCGAAGGTGCCGCTTTGCTGGAGGAGCTGATCGACGAGAGTCGTTTTGCCGTGATCGACGTGGGCGATGACGGCGATGTTTTTGATTGTTTGCATGGTAGGTGTGTCCTGAATATTTTGCTGAGTTTGACCGCGTGCGGTCTCTGTTTGCCGCGCATTATACCCAAAGGGGCTAAAGGTGAAGCTACGGTTTGTGCGCTATGACTTCCAGCACCCCTTTGGCGGTGCGAAGCGTGAGGGAGGTTTGGGCTCTGTTTTCCGTGCAAGAGATGTATTCTCCCTCGATCCGATCGGTATGCGCGTAGGCCTCGGGCGCGCCGTCCATGACCACCTTGCCCTGTTCCAATCGCACGACCCGATCGGCCATCTGTGCGATCTCCCGCTCATCGTGGCTCACCATCAGCGTCGTTGTCCCAAACTCCCGATGCAACGCCATGATCTCCTCGCGCAAAAGTGCGCGCATCGCCGGATCGAGTGCTGAGAGAGGCTCATCGAGCAAAAGCACCTGTGGCTGCCGCATCATCGCCCGTGCCAGTGCCACCCGCTGTTTTTGCCCGCCGCTAAGCGTGGCCGGATAGCGATCACGCAGCCCATCCAGATCGGTCATGTTCAAGAGTCGATCGGCCAATGCCCGATCCTGCTCGACATAAAGCAGATTTCCCTCCACCGTCATGTTCTCAAACAGCGCAAAATCCTGAAACACCAGCCCAATCCGCCGCGCCTGCGGAGCAAGCAAGTGCCCCCCGTCCAGCCACACCTCATCCCCCATCACGATCCGCCCGCGCGCCTCTTCCAGCCCGGCTACGATGCGCAATAGCGTCGTCTTGCCACTCCCGCTGGGCCCGGCTACCGCGACGAAGCTCCCCGC
>CAZWMZ010000184.1:0-3120 GCA_964634965.1 uncultured Nitratifractor sp.
ACGATAAAGAAAAAGCGCAACGGGCCTTGCATTTCGCGCACGATCATGTCATCGATGGTATTTTTGGTTTTGGCTGTCCAGTGCTGCAGCGCTGAAACGATGATCGAGGTAAAGAGCTTACGCAGCAACAAAAAGAACAAAAAAGCCAAAATCGCCGCAATCAGATTAGCCAGCGGAATGCCGAAGATATTCAGGGCAAAATAGTCGCTGTAGCGGCCGCTGTAGAGCTTGTTGAGCCATGGCTGTATGGAGTGGTAGAGATCGACGTCGAGATTGTCAATCAGTTGATTGCCGGTCTGGACGACCTTGTCGATGGCGACATGGGTTGTGTTGGCTTCAGCCATGATTGCTCCTTTGTTCTCGGACGTATTTTACCCAAAAGATGCTATACTCTCTTTATGATCAAACGGATATTTTTGCTGAGCATTTTGACCTTGCTGTTTACCGGATGCGAAGGGAGTGGCCGCTTTGGGCTCGACTCATCGCTGATGGGTCGCCTGGCCAAAACCACCGTCACCACGCACGAAAAAAATGGCCAATATTCCATCACGGTCCATGTGGCTTCGCGCGGTCTGTACAACCTCATACGGGGCAAACGGATCGAGGAGTACCGCTCAGAAGGCCTCGTCAAAAATGGCCAATATTTCAGTCGTCATTTTGCAATCGAAAAGTGGGCCAACGGCAAACACACACTGGCTGAATATACTTTTGATTATGCAGCGCGCACCATCGTGCGTCGGTTTCGTGCATGGACAGACGGAGGTTCGCTGATCGAAAGCGCTACCGACAAGATGCCCTATTTTGGGCACAATGACTTTTTGACCGTCATGCGCAACGCTGTCTACGGCAAACCTCGAACATCGGGCCGACGTGAACGTGTGGTCGTCGCCGGTGCCGACAACAGTGGAGGTTGGGTGCCGGTCTATGTTTCCAATGATCCCAGGCGGCTGCGTCAGTGGGATGCCGACCCCAGGGGAACCTTGATCCAGATCGGGGTATCCAAGGCGATCTTTGATGGAGGAAAGGGAAGTTTGACGGTATTGCTTGACAACCAAAACCGTCCCGACAAAATCATCATCAAAGAGGTCAAAATCGTCGGAACCGTTACCGGAAAACCGATCCAATAATCAACCAAAAACAGGAGTTTTTCATGAAGACCATCGAAGGGAGCTTGCGTGTCGATCGCTCCAGGAAAGTTGCCATCATCAGTGCGCGATTCAATCACTTTATCACTGATCGTCTCGTTGAAGGAGCGCGCGACAGTTATGTCCGTCACGGAGGAGACGATGCCGATCTTGATCTGATCCTGGTGCCCGGTGCCTTTGAGATCCCGTTTGCACTGGAACGCGCACTGGCATCGGGTCGCTACGACGGCATATGCGCGCTTGGAGCTGTGATCCGGGGTGCAACGCCGCACTTTGACTATGTCTCAGCCGAAGCGACCAAAGGGATCGCCAATGTCACCCTCAAGCATGGCAAGCCGGTCTCCTTTGGCGTCCTGACTGTCGACAGCATCGAGCAAGCGATCGAGCGGGCCGGCACCAAAGCAGGGAACAAAGGAGCCGAGGCGATGAACAGTCTGATCGAGCTGATGAATCTGTACGGCGAGATCGGATAGAGAGTACCCCGGGGGACCCAGGCGTCGATGCAGCTACAGGTGCGATCATGTCGCACAACAATGAAACATACAGTACAATGCACGATCCGATAGACAAAGGAGAGCAATGGCAACACGACATCAGGCACGCACGGCCGTAGTAGGGTTACTCTACGCATACGATCTGGGCAACACCGAGATCGCCAAATTTGGTGACGATATCTTCGAGGCCGATAAAATTCGCAACCGCCAGCGGGAGTTCTCGCGGCGCCTGTTTGACGGAACGATCCAGCATCTCGACGCAATTGATGCCGAGATCACCCACTACCTCAAAGAGTGGACCATGGAGAGTCTTGGCAAGGTCGAAAAAGCCATTTTGCGCCTGGGAGCTTACGAGATCCTGATCGAAAAAACCGATCGAGCGATTATTATCAACGAGGCGGTTGAGCTGGCCAAAAAACTGGCCGACGAAAAATCCCCGCAGTTTATCAACGGCGTGCTGGATGCGATCGGAAAGTGAGCGCGTTGAGCGCGCAGGGTGCAGTCTCTGGCGCCACGTTGCATGTATCAACTCAAAAAACAATGGTGCCGTGAGGGCACGGCGCCTTGCGGCGACAGGAGCGACACAATAATATGACAAACCGTATGACCATCGACGAAGCGGTCGATCTGATCGAACATGCCGACCTCAAAGAGCTTGGCCGTATGGCCTACGCCCGCAAGCGCGAGCTCCACCCCAAAGGCGTCACAACGTTCGTCGTCGATCGCAACATTAACTACACCAATATCTGCTGGGTGGACTGCAAATTTTGCGCCTTTTATACCCATGAGAAAAAAGAGGACGCCTATATCTTGAGCTTTGAGGAGATCGATGCCAAGATCGATGAGCTTATCGCCATTGGCGGGACACAGATCCTCTTCCAGGGCGGCGTGCACCCCAAGCTTGAGATCGAATGGTATGAAGATCTTGTCGAGCACATTCATCGTAAATATCCGCAGATTACGATCCACGGTTTTTCGGCGATCGAGATCGACTACATCGCTCGCCGTTCGCATCTGAGCATCCGCGAGGTGCTCGAGCGTCTGCACGCCAAAGGGCTCGCCTCGATCCCCGGTGCAGGTGCAGAGATCCTCAGCGACCGTGTGCGCGACATCATCGCCCCCAAAAAGCTCGACGTAGCCACCTGGCTCGAGGTACACCGCCAGGCACACAAACTGGGCATGAAATCGACTGCGACGATGATGTACGGAACCGTGGAGACGACGCGCGAGATCGTCGAGCATTTTGATCATGTGCGCCGCTTACAGGATGAAACGGGTGGATTTCGCGCCTTTATCATGTGGAGCTACCAGAGCGACAATACCGAGCTTAAGCGAGAGCTTCCCACGCTGACCAAAACGAGCGCGAACTACTATCTGCGTCTCGTAGCCGTCGCACGTCTCTTTCTCGATAACATCCCCAATCTTCAGAGCTCATGGGTGACCCAGGGAAGCTACATTGGCCAGATGGCACTGCGCTGGGG
>CAZWMZ010000185.1:0-3569 GCA_964634965.1 uncultured Nitratifractor sp.
TGTATACAGTGATCCGATATCCATCACCGGAAAAACACGTCCCGCCAGCAACACACTCCATCCGCTTGGGGAAACCTATTTTGTCATTGCCACGACTTACTATCCAAATAAAATTTTTGTCGGATGGGGAAGCGTCGACCGCGCTACCCACTACAAACTCTACCGCAAAAATTACAACGGCAGCTGTTCGAATGGTGTGTATAATTTTTATCAAACCGTTTGGAACACGCGCTATGATGATGTTGTAGGGGGCTGGCAAGAGTACTGCTACAAAGTCCAAGCCTGTAATAATGCTGAATGTGGAGACGTCTCAACAGCATACGATTATGGCAACACAACAGGCATAAGTCAATAAGTCCCAATCGGTGTAAAATCGTCGGAAGAATTATTTGCGGACTCAAGCCGAAAGGCCTGATCCGCAGAGGAGATTTCAGAGGACACGCGCGAACCCCACCAGGCGCACAGCTGCCTGCCGCGCACAAACTGAGACTCTTCCCTGCAAGCACGCTGGCACCCAGTCTTGCAATGCAGTGGTCGATCACTCCCACTCAAAATAGGTGCGAGCCTTGAGGATCTCCTGATAGGAAAAGTTCTCTACGCCGTGTTTGGTTTCGAGTGTGATGCCATCAGCATCGGCAGCAACCAGTGTCCCTCTGAGACGATCGGTGCCGGGGATTTTGAGCACAACCTTTTCACCGATGGCCTGCTCAAAATGATCGGGTTTGCGCAAAGCGCGTTCGATCCCGGGTGAGCTGACTTCGAGGAAATAGGAGCCGCTGATAGGCGGATGCAGATCCAAAAACGGTGACAGATCGCTGGAAATATCGGCGCACAGGTCGAGTGTTACCCCTTTGGGATGGGTGATGTAGACGCGAAAAATCGTCTGTTTGGACTCGGTGAGTGTTTCGGTGTCGTAGAGATGGGCGCCGTGTGTGCGCACGATACGCTCGATGGAGCTTTCAAGGTTCACGGGGTTTCCTTGTGACTGCGCCCGGCGATCTGAGCAAAGAGCGTCTCCATGCGGGCGATGCGCTCAAGCTGATCGTCGAACTCAAAAGTAAACTTCGGAGCACGAAACCACCCCTCCATGTCACGCACCCAGGTCGTCAGATAGCCAGAGACCTTGCGCAGGCGCTGCAACGCCTCTGCCTGCTCTTGGGGACTCAATCCTGCCGGATCGAGAAAGACCCGCGCGTCGTAGCGTCCGCGTGAGCAGACCACATCCGTCACGCTCAGGTGTGTGATCCGCTCATCATCCAGACTTGCAAACGCTTCGGGGAGGATCTCGCGGAGCGTCGACTCGGTGCGTTTGCGCTTGATCTCTTCGGGGGTCATAAGCTGGCCTGCTCCTCCACCTCTTTGAAGGTCTCGATCACATCACCCACTTTGATGTCATTGAAGTTTTCCAGCATCAGGCCGCACTCGAAACCGTTGCGCACCTCTTTGGCATCGTCGTTGAAGCGCTTGAGCGATCCGATGCGGCTGGTGTAGACCACGACGCCATCGCGGATCAGGCGCGCACCTGCTCCGCGTTCGATCACACCATCGGTCACCATGCAGCCGGCGATGGTGCCGACCTTGGCAACGACAAAGGTCTCACGCACCTCAGCCTGACCGGTCACCTCTTCGCTGACGACCGGACTCATCAGGCCGCCCAGCAATGCTTTGACATCGTCAAGCAGATCGTAGATCACCGAATAGGTCTTGATCTCGACGCCCAGCTCTTTGGCCTTGTTCTTGACCGCACCGGTCGGGCGTACGTTAAAGCCGACGATGATAGCATTCTCGCTCGCATCGGCCAGCGTCACATCGCTGTCGGTGATGCCGCCGACGCCGTCGTGGATGACAGCGACCTGTACTTCGTCGTTTTTTAGATCAGCCAATGCGCCCTTGATCGCCTCGAGCGACCCCTGCACGTCGGCTTTGACGATGAGCGGGAGCTTTTTGATCTGCCCTGCGGCAATCAGGCTGCCCAGCTCATCGATGGAAACTTTGGTCGACTTGGAGAGCAGTCTGGTTCGCGCCAGCTCGTGGCGCTTGTCGGCGATCTCCCGCGCAGCCTTCTCGCTCTCCATCACCACCAGCACCTCGCCCGCTTCGGGTACCTCCTGCAATCCAACGATCGCTGCAGGCGTACTCGGACCAATCGCTTTTGAACGGTTGCCATCGTCGAGGATCATCGTCCGCACCCGACCATAGGTGGTGCCGACGATCACATTGTCGCCTACGCTGAGCGTACCGTTTTTGACGATAATGTTGGCCACAGGACCAAAGCCCTTTTCGATTGAACTCTCGATGACGACCGCTTTGGCCGGACGAGTCGGATCGGCCGTCAGCTCCATCACCTCCGCTTGCAGCACAATGGTCTCGAGCAGATCATCGATCCCCTGCCCGGTATGTGCCGAGACAGGGATGAACTCATACTCACCGCCCCAATCGACCGAGAGGATCCCCATCTCCGCCAACTGCGATTTGACGTTGTCGGGATTGGCCGCCTCTTTGTCCATCTTGTTGATCGCAAAGATCATCGGCACACCGGCTGCTTTGGCGTGCGAGATCGACTCCTGTGTCTGCGGCATCACACCGTCATCGGCCGCGACGACGATGACGGCGATATCGGTCGCCATCGCACCACGGGCACGCATCTCGGTAAAGGCGGAGTGACCCGGCGTATCGATAAAGGTGATCTTCTGTCCGTCTTTCTCGACCTGATAAGCTCCCACATGCTGTGTGATGCCGCCGGCCTCTTTGGCAGCGACCTTGGTCGAGCGGATCGCATCCAGCAGCGAAGTCTTACCATGATCGACGTGTCCCATGATCGTGATGACCGGTGGACGCACTTCATGCTTTTGGTCTTCGATCTCGTCGTAGGCCGCGACGTAGTCGAGAGCATCGAGCGGGTTGATCGTCTCGACCTGCACGTCAAACTCATCGGCCAGGATCTCGATCGAATCTTTGTCCAAAAAGTCGTTTTTGGTCACCATGGTACCGAGCGCAAAGAGCACTTTGACCACTTCGCCGACGCTTTTGCCAACCTTTTCGGCGAATTCGTACACTCGGACATCTTCGGGGATCTTGACCACGCTGACCTTCTCCTGGTTTTCGGTTTTGAAATAACGCTTGCGCTTGCCACCACGGCGGATCGAGCGACGCTGTTGCGGCTGGAAGCGACGTGCACCGGCACTCATATTGCCCTGCTGCTGTTCGCGCTTGCGCGCCTCTTCACGACGACGCTCTTCCTGACGCTTCATCTCTTCGTACATATTTTTGTCGGAAAAATCAAGGAGGACAACCTCCTCCTCTTCGTAGAGCTCAAAGCTCGCACCCAGATCGCGATCACCAAGCAGCTCAAGCTTCTCCCCTGTGGTTTTGGCAGGAGCAGGACGCTTGGATTTTTTCTTGCGTGAGACCGGCTGGGGCGCAGGCGTATCGGAGAGCGACAGGCTTCTGGAAGCACGTCCGGGAGCGGGTTTGGCCTTTTTGACGATCGTAATCCCACCGCGGCCGATGGTACGTCGGCGGGGGCGCGGTTTGGAGGCAGCATCCTCCTCGGCCATCTTGTCGGCAGG
>CAZWMZ010000186.1:0-7238 GCA_964634965.1 uncultured Nitratifractor sp.
GTACGCTTTGGCTGCCGGGGTGAGCGTGACGGTGACGTCGCGTTCGCGCAGTTTGGCTTCGATCGAGCGGAAGAGAATGTCCACGATCTGCGTGATCGCTGCTTTGTCCAGCGGATTGAAGATCACGATGTCGTCGAGCCGGTTGAGAAACTCGGGCTTAAAGGCGCGCTTGAGCTCGTCATTGACCGCTTTGCGGCGATCTTCGGGGTCGTTAAACTCCATGATCTTATCGCTGGCGATATTGGATGTCATGATGATGATGGTGTTTTTGAAATCAACCGTCACTCCTTTGTTGTCGGTCAGACGTCCATCATCGAGCACCTGCAGCAGCGTGTTGAAGACATCCGGATGCGCCTTTTCGATCTCGTCGAAGAGCACCACACTATAAGGCTTGCGCCGTACCGCTTCAGTAAGCTGTCCGCCCTCTTCGTAGCCGACATATCCCGGGGGCGCACCCACGAGGCGGCTGGCGGCGTGTTTCTCCATGTATTCGCTCATGTCGATACGGATGAGCGCCTTTTCGCTATCAAAGAGAAATTTCGCCAGTGTCTTGGCCACCTGCGTTTTCCCCACACCGGTGGGCCCGAGGAACATAAAGCTGCCGATGGGGCGGTTGACGTCGCTGAGGCCTGCTTTGTTGCGTTTGATGGCGCGCGCGACCGCTTTGAGCGCCTCTTCCTGGCCGACAACCTCCTCTTTGAGCACCTCTTCGATGTGCAGAATCTTCTCTTTTTCGCTTTGGAGCATCTTGGTCACCGGGATACCTGTCCAGCGGCTGATGATGCTCGCGATCATCTCCTCATCGACCGAATTTTTCAGCAAGGTGCCCTCTTTGCGCATCTGTGCCCAGCGCGCTTCGAGCTCCTCGAGCTCTTTTTGAGCGGCGGGGATCTGGCCATATTCGATCTCGGCGGCTTTGTTAAAATCCCCTTCCCGCTTGGCCTGCTCGGTTTGCACCTTGAGCTGTTCGATGGTGCTCTTGACCTCGGCGATCTGATTGAAGATCGCTTTTTCCTGCTCGAATTGCGCTTCGAGTGAGCGTTTTTTCTCTTCGAGGTCGGCGAGCTCTTTGTCGATCTCGGCCAGACGTGCGGCGTTTTTGTCCCCCTCTTCCATCTTGAGGGCTTCGCGCTCGACCTGCAGGGTTTCGATCTGCCGTTTGGTCACGGCCAGCTCGGTCGGCTCGCTCTCGATCTGCATCTTCAGTTCGGCGGCCGCTTCGTCGATCAGGTCGATCGCCTTGTCGGGCAAAAAGCGGTCGGTAATGTAGCGATCGCTCAGTTTGGCCGCAGCCACCAGTGCACTGTCGGTGATGATGACGTTGTGGTGCGCTTCGAGGCGGTCTTTGATCCCGCGCAGGATCTGCAACGCCTCGTTGATGCTTGGCTCATCCACCTTGACTGGCTGGAAACGGCGCTGCAATGCGGCATCTTTTTCGAAATATTTGCGGTATTCTTTGAGTGTGGTCGCACCGATGGTGTGCAGCTCACCGCGTGCCAGGGCAGGTTTGAGGATGTTGGCAGCATCCATACTTCCTTCGCTCGCACCCGCTCCGACAATGGTGTGGATCTCATCGATAAAGAGGATCACATTGGCCGCTTTTTTGACCTCGTCGATGACCGCTTTGAGGCGATCTTCGAACTCACCGCGATATTTTGCACCGGCGATGAGGCGACTCATATCCAGCGAGACTACGCGCATGTTCTGCAGGCTGGTGGGCACCTCTTTGTTGACGATGCGTTGCGCCAATCCTTCGACGATCGCAGTCTTGCCCGTGCCGGGTTCACCGATGAGGATGGGGTTGTTTTTGGTCTTGCGGATGAGGATCTGCATCATGCGCTGGATCTCTTCGTCCCGCCCGATCACCGGGTCGAGCTCCCCATCGAGCGCTTTTTGGTTCAGGTCGATACCGTACTGCGCGAGCGCTTCGAGGGTCTCGTCGGCACTGACGCTGTCGATGCTCTGACCGCCGCGGATCGCTTCGAGGGTCTTTTTAAACTCGCTGACATCGACGTATTTGCCGATCGTGTCGCGGATAAACGGTTCGTTGGCATTGGCCAGCAACCACGCATCGACCGCGAGGTATTGGTCGCCATGGGCCGCCATGACCCCTTCGGCGGACTGCAAAGAGCGCGCGAGGTTTTGTGAGAGTTTGATGCTCTCTTTGGTCACGCTCGAGGCTGCGGGCAGCTTCTGGACTGCGCTCTTGATCTCGAGTTCGATGGCCGCTTTGTCGGCGTTCATTTTATTGAGCGCCTGATTGAGGATCGACTGAGAGTTGGTGACCAATCCCCACACCACGTGCAGCGGATCGACCTCGGGATTTTTGGTGTGCAGAGCCAGCGAGATACCCGACTCGATGGCTCCTTGCATTTGATTGGTGAGTTTTTCCAAAATGTTGCTCATGACTCACTCCTTTGTATATATTTGCCCGAAGTATAGCGAGTTTCTCCACACAGCGGTGCAACGTAGGTTGCAGTGGATGCAAAAGCCGTCAACAAGTAAAACCGGGAGCCGGTGGAGTCTGGATGCATCGCATTGCAGCGCAACCCAAACCCCGAAACAGCACTCTTTGAATCTGCAACCATACGCATGTATGCAGGGCATTTACGCAAAATGGGGTCTCATCCACAGCTTCGGTGACGGTTTTGTGCGAAGCTCCTGGGTGCAATGATGGGGCAGAGTCATGAATGTCTCTTTTCAGATTTGGGGGGATACGCAATCCAAACATTTCTTGTGGGCATCTCTAAAAATAGATCACACCCACAACATCGAAAGCTTTTGTCTGGGCAAGGCAGACCTTTGAAGGCTTGGCCGTAGTCAAGTCGAAAAGGTCTAACGCAGTCCAGGCAAAAGATCTCGATGCCCGTAGGGTGGGCTTTGCAGGTGCGATCTTGCACAAGATATTCTATGCGTCGTAGCTACGGCTACGACTCAAGAATCTCTTGCACAAGCTCACACCTGCAAAGCCCATTGTGGGTATGAGCTATTTTTAGAGATGCCCTTTAGTCCATGAGTCCCATAAAGCAGGACATTGCTTACGGGACGAAAGTCCCTGCCCCTGGAAGGCGGTAGTCGTGATGTGCGCCATGGTCACGCTTGCGCGTCTCTTATTCTCACCCTGCTCTCCCCATAACACGCCCCCTCTCCTGCTTCGCTGATGTACGGTGGGGTCAGGTGGTTGATGCCCGGTGTACCGGCGTAGGCCATGACGCAGTCGCTGCGCAGATCTTCGCTGATGCGTGCTTCGAGCTCGAGCGTGCCCCATTGGTTGTGTATCTGTACTGTTTGACCCTCTTTGATGCCCGCTTCGGGCGGGACGAACAGGTAGGCGCCGCGCCTGAACTGTGTGTTGATTCCATGGCGGTGTTTGGGGGTCAGCAGCCAGTAGAGTCCTTCCTCTTCGGTATAAGATTTTTTGCGATAGACACGAAAGATACGCGGTTCATCGTCGTCTTCATATTCGTCGATGAAGACAAACTCCTCGTCGCCATCCTGACCAAAACCCTGCGCATAGGGAAGCGGATCGTGATCGGGCAGCATCGGCGTCGTCTCATCGGTACGGCACTGCATGCGCCACCGCTCCAGATAATCCGACTCCGCCTCGAGCGGCTCAAGCCCCAGCCGCGCGAGGATCGCTTGAGCAAACGCATATTCGCTGATGCCTGGCTCGTCATCGCGCACCGCATGCATGGGGGCAACATAGGTGTGGCCGTAGCTCAGGCGTAGATCCTCTTTGGCCAGGAAGGTGCGCGCCGGGATCACGATGCGGGCTCTGCGGCTCGTTTCGTTTTCGTAGAGGCCAAAATAGATCAGGTTTTCGACCGCCTCGAGTGCGGCACGAACGCGTGCTGAGTCGGGCATCGACTCGGCAGGATTGCCACCCTGTACCACGACGCTCTTGAAGCGCTCAAAAGGGGTGTTGACCACCGACACACGTGGCAGATCGGTCGCGAACGGATCGTCAAATCCCTGGCGAGAGTTGCCCATGAAGCTCACGCCACACCCCTCGCGCCCAAAGAGCCCCAGCACCGCCGCGAGCGAATCGATCGCCCACAACGTCGCATGACCCATCGTATGGTGTTGCAAGCCCGTGCCGACCAAAAAGACCGTTTTGCGTGAGCTGATCAGGTGCAGCATGTCTCCCATCTGATCGAGGCTTAGTCCCATGTACTCAAGGATCGCTTTGATCCGAAATTCACGGGTAAATTCGTAAAACTCCTCCCACTCAGGCGCGTGCGTTTCGAGCCATTCGGTCTCTTCGGCTCCCTCCATGATCGCAAAGCGTGCCAGCAAGATCGCCAGATAAAAGTCGCTGCGCGGTTTGACCTGCAGATGGATATGTGCCCGTTGCGCCAGCGGCGTACGCACCGGATCGATGACGATGAGAATCTTGCCTTCGACAAAGGGCAGCAGGTGTTTGTTGGTCACGCTGAGGTTGCGCCCCCACACGACGATCACTTCGGATCGGGCGATCTGCTCGGGCGGAAGCATGCGGTTGATGCCGCGGCCGGCTTCGACCCCCGCCTGACCTGCACCGTCACACAGACTCCCATACGTCAATGTCCCGCCGATGCGCTCCATGAGCAGGTCGGTCACCCCCTGCATGACGCCGAGGTTGCCCGACCCGCGCCACAGCAGAGCCGGTCTCTGCGCGAGCGCCTCAGCCGCAGCATCCAGCGCCTCTTCGATCTCCACCTCCTGCCCATCCACACGTGCCCGGGTGATCCGCTCGGCTTCGAAAAAGTGCTTTTTCATCACCGCACACAACGCTCCGTTGTGCATCGGATGCGAAGGGGTAGGTACGAGCTGATCGGGACGCGCAGGATCGACCGTGATCGCACAAGCGTCCCAACAGTCGAGCGGACAGGCGGTGGCGATCATTTGAACTCGATCTTGACCAGTTTTGAAAAGGGATATTTGGGTAGCAGGACAATGCGTGCACGGTACGAAGAGATGTACTCGCTGTCGGCAACCTTCCAGAGGCGGTCGATGTGCAATTGAGTCGGCTGGCCGTCAATGTAGATCGTTTTGGATTCGATCTTTTTGCCCTCGGCATCGACGAGCTCACTCCGATCAAGATAGACGATCAGCTGCGCACGTGTCAGATCCTGTACGATCGCTATCGGTGCGCCGGGTGCGACAAATTCGCCGTTGCGTACCATCAGACGGTAGAGGTATTTTCCCGGATGCGCGATGCGTTTTTTGGCGATGGTGTCTTCGAGCAGCGCCCGTTTGTACTCCAGATCCAGAATCTGTTTTTTGAGTGAGATGATCTTTTCTCGGGTAGCGAGATATTGGTTTTGGGCACCGATGTAGGCAGCGAAGCTGTTGTCTTTTTGGCTCTGGGAGGCACTGGAGAGATCTTTGAGCCGTTCATAGGCACCTTTGCGGCGCTCGAAGGTCGATTGGAGTCCGGAAAGCATCTCCTCATTGAGTGCCAGACTCTCGCGCAGCAGATGAAGCGATGCGTTTGTATCGTGCAGGTTGGCTCGATCGAGCCGATCGTCGATCTGCACAAAAGGCGCTTCGCCCAGCACCGATCCCTCGGCTTCGCGACTGGCACGGATCACGGTACCACTGACGGTGGCTTTGATGGTGGCCTGCTCGATCGGCTCGACCTTGGCATAATGAACCTTCGCCGACACCACAACAGGCACAATCACTGCGAGCACAACACGGACAATCATCTGCATGCTTTCAATCCTGTTTTAAAGTGGCCTCATTATACCCAAAAGGGGCTAACAGCGAAAAAGAAGTGGTACCCCGAATCTCGAAACAGAATGCTTCGAATCTGCGCCATACTCGTATTCAAGGGCTTGGCGACGTACATGAATCGCATCCGCAAGTTCGGCGATGATTTGACGTAACGTTCCTGGATACGGCGATATGATAAAGTCGTGAATGTCTGTTGTGGGATTTGGGGAAAGGTCTAATGCGGCACAGATCTTTAAAAAGAGCTCATGGCCACAATGGGTTTTGTAGATGGGAAGTGAGCGAAGGTAAGCGATAAGCCGGGTTCTGTCGTTGGGTAGCAATTTATCTAGGCCTGCCGTCACCGACAAGCTCGAGCGGGACACACAAAACGTGCAAGGCTCATACCTGGTGCCCCTTGCTGCGGACAGGGTTTACCTGGCTGGGGATGTTACCACCCCCACCGGTGGGCTCTTACCCCACCCTTTCACCCTTACCCGAATCCAATCGGGCGGTCTGCTCTCTGTTGCACTTGCCCTCGGATCACTCCGGCCACCCGTTAGGTGGAGTCCTGCCTTGCGTGCAGCCCGGACTTTCCTCCCGTGGCGTGATGCCACCGGCTGCTACCTGCTTACCTTCGGCGTGATTATACCAAAAAGGATCAACCTATCTCCTGCGCCCGCACATACGCCGCGCGCATCGCATCGATAAACCCATCGCGTACACCGTGGCGCTCCAGTGCACCTACACCGGCGATCGTGGTGCCACCGGGCGAAGCGATTTTGTCCTTGAGCAGTGCGGGGTGCTCATCGGCCAGCAGGGCACCGACCCCTTCGAAGAGCATCGGCAGATATGCCATTGCCGTCGCACGCGGCAATCCCAGATCGACTGCACCGTCAGCGAGCGCTTCGGCCACCATCGCCAACCACGCCGGTGCCGATCCGGCCAGACCGGTAGCGATATCGAGCTGCGTTTCATTCGGCAACCAAATCGTCTGACCAATCGACCCGAGGATCATCATCGCTTCGTCCTTGAAGACCTCATCGCCCGTAACAGACGTGACTGCTTTACCATGCAACGCCGCAAGATTGGGCATGGCACGAATGTATGCCTCGGCCTCGATCGTCTCACGCAACTTCGCCAATGTCGTTCCCGCCAAAATCGAGATGAGTGCTCGCGCACGCCCGTTAAATCGTATCGAAGCAAGCGATTGGGGCTTGACCGCCAAAATCACCACATACCCATCCAAAGAAGGGATCGACTCGACCACCGTGATCTCGGGATAAAGCCCCCGCAACTCCTCCGCCCGCGGCGCATACGCCTCGACCACCGTCACATGCGAGCGATCCATCCCCGCCAATATCGCACCGCCCATGTTTCCTGCGCCGATGAGTAGTATGTTCATTGTTTTGTCCTTGCGTTTTCCGTGTGTATTATATCTCTTTCTTTGCCTCCAGGAAGATTTTATGCTATTTTCTCTTTGGCTTGGGTAAAGTCTTCCAACCGTACTGAAGTATAGTTTGCATTAGTGATTCTCCTTTCGT
>CAZWMZ010000187.1:0-3855 GCA_964634965.1 uncultured Nitratifractor sp.
ATTTGCTGCCCAGGCAAAAGCGGCCAATCCTGCCCTCTCGATCGGCCTGCGGGTCAATCCGGAGCACTCCGCTGCCCCCACCGATCTCTACAACCCCTGTGCCCCCTACTCGCGACTGGGAACGCTATCAAAAAATATGGACAGTGAGGCATTAAAACAGATCGAGGGACTCCACTTTCATGCGTTGTGCGAGCAGGATGCCGTAGCGCTGGGGGAGGTGCTGGAGGTGTTCGAGAGGAAGTTCGGTGCCTATCTTCCGCATCTAAAGTGGGTCAATTTTGGCGGCGGACACCACATCACCCGCGCCGATTATGATCGAGGCAGGCTGGTCGCTCTGCTGAATGATTTTCGCACCCGCCACCCCCATCTGGAGATCTACCTCGAACCGGGCGAGGCGGTCGGGTGGGAGACGGGGGTGCTCGTCGCGACGGTGCTCGACATCGTCCACAACGGCATCGATATCGCCATCCTCGACACCTCCGCCGAAGCCCATATGCCCGATACCATCATCATGCCCTACCGCGCCGAGGTACGCGGCGCCGGAGAGCCGGGCGAAAAGCCCCACACCTATCGCCTGGCGGGCAACACGTGCTTAGTAGGCGACATTATGGGGGATTACAGCTTTGATACACCGCTGCACATCGGTGATCGAATCGTTTTTGAGGATCAGATGCACTACACGATGGTCAAAGCCACCACCTTCAACGGCATCCCCCTCCCCACGATCGCCATCCTGCGCACCGACGGCACGCTCGATGTGGTACGGGAGTTTGGATATGACGATTTCAAAGGGCGACTGGGCTGATCTGCGTACGCGCTATCGCCAGTTCACTGTCCCCTGCGTCGCATGCTTGCCGTCGGGCACGACATCAAGCGTCGTGTTTTTGAAGTACTCGATCATCCAGCTTTTGATGTAGATACCCTTTTTCGTATCATCCAAAAAGCCACTCTGTCTCGTCAAATCATTACCGTGTCCGAGCGTCATCCCGATCGCATTGCTCTCCTGCACCAGCTTGTCGATGTTGCGAAAGAGAAAGGATGGCTGTGTGGTGTTCCACAAGCTGACCTTCCAGATCCACAGCTTGGGTTTGCTGCTGTCACGGCTGCGCATCTTTTTGCTGATCGCACCGAAATATTTTGTGGCATCGAGATACTCCTGGTCGGTATGGCTGCCGGTTCGCGGATTGAAGTTGAAGGTCAACAAGTCAAACTCCACCTCAAAGTTGTTGAGATACTCCGCCATGGTCTTGACGGCAGGATCGTTCTCCCATCCGCTGTCAGGCTCTTTGAAGAGACCCGATTCGGGCTGCTGTATCCCCCAGGTTTTGAGAGTATAGCTGAGCTTGACATTGGGTGCATACTTCATCCGGATATAGTCCATCAGCTGAAACACCCCGGCAAACGACTGCGATACAGGACGCTCTAGCGCCTCCGGAAAGCGCGATTCGGTGATCTTGGCAGGTACCTTTTTGGGGTCGTTTCCGTAATGAATGCGAATATCGCCTGCCCAGCGCGGCGGTGCATCGCCGGTGATGAGATAGAGTACGGTTCCTTTGACTTTGCCCAGGATCTGCATCTGGTTTTTCCAATACTCAAACCACAAGAACAGTTTGGCTGGATTTTGCACATCTTTTGCAAAATTTTTGCGTCCACCTACCAGTGTCTGCCAGCTCTCATCACTGATAGCAAAAACATAGTTATCCGGATCGTTTTCGATGCGCTTAAGAGCATAGTCCCAATCCTCCGATCCAACATTCATTTTGTGGCCGTAGAGGTAGCCTTTGGGTTTGATCTCACCCCAAAACTTTTCGCTGTTGGCCTTGGGGGCGATCATCGTGAAATAGTTGACATTAAAGTCACGGATCGTTCGACTCATGTACTGCTGAACATGTTGCGTATAGACAGGCGCGACAGTATCCTGCGACGTATCGATCGCCATTTGATAGTCGGTATCCACGCTGCTGCCGGGATACAGATCGATACCGGCCGGGGTCTTGATGACCGGAAAACGGTTGCTCAGAATCAGGGGCGCTTCATCATTCTTGAGATGAAGAAGGATTTGTGAGTTGCCCTTGACCAGCTCCCATTTACCCTCGTAGTTGCTGGTGCGATAGACGTTGTAATATTTACCAAGTGCGAGGCGGGATTTGTAGACATAGGTGCCGTCTTTTTTCAGCTGGAGGTAGATATGGAACCGCTTATGTTTGCCCGGTGATTCACCGTACCAGTTGCCCATCAGCGCTTTGTCATCATCCCCAGCCGACGCAAACAGGGTCGTTGTATCGGGATCAAAGCGCGTTGTGTTTCCATCGACCGCCTCAGGCGAGAGAGGGGCCGCTTGAGCAGCAGGATCATCCGATGCATTGTTGTCGCCAAACAGATCGGAAAAGACACCGCTGCATCCTGTCAAAAAAATGGCCGCCAAAACCACTGCAATCCACGTCGAAATCGATAGATATTTTTTCATAGTTTTCTCCTGAACATGTGTCGAAATCTATTACTAAGCATTGTTCCAAAGATAAGTATAGCGTATTTTGGTCAAAAAAACGTCAGAAAAACCAACTAATCACAAATCAAAAGAAGAGCAGAAGATCCATAGTTTCTGGTACGCCCGAGAGGATTCGAACCCCTGACCTTCGGAACCGGAATCCGACGTTCTATCCAGCTGAACTACGGGCGCATGAAGGCCAAAATTATAACCAGTCTCTATTTTGTGGACGCTGAAACCCCTGCAACCCCGCTTCATGACCCAAACAGACCTGAAGGGTATCTCTAACATCCTGAATTCCCAATGGCTGACTTCTGTCTTTATCGAGGCGTGTGACATGGTCACACCTACGTATGGTATTGACGGGACTAAAGTCCCGACTCCTTGTGCTTATTAATTCTTTTCCTAAATTTCTAATTCTCCCCCACACCTTTTACTTTTTAATTATTTTCCTCAATTTCTAATTTCTAATTTTTAATTTTTAATTCCCCCTCTCCCCGGCTTCATCATAATCCCACTCATAAACCGTCCGGTCGTTCGATCGGCACGGTATGAGAAGAAGCGCTCATGCTCGCACTGGGTGCAGATGGGACTGATCTCGATCTGCGATTGGGGGACGCCGGCTGCGATCAGTTGTTCGGCGTTGACCTGCCTGGTATCGAGATGGTACTTGCCGTTGGGTTGCTGCTGCAGTGCTTTGGGGTGCGCGAAAAAGCGCTCGGCTACTTCGATGCCCACTTCATAACAGCACCCCCCAATCGCCGGTCCGATGGCGACGATCAGATCGCCCGGATCGCTGCCGTACTGCACCTGCATCGCCTCGACTGTTTTGGGCAGAATATGCGCATCGGTGCCACGCCAACCTGCATGCACAGCCCCGATCGCCTGGTGCACCGGATCGTACAGCAGTATCGGTGCACAGTCAGCCGTCAGGACCGTCAACACCACTCCGGGCAGATCGGTAATGAGCGCATCGGCCTCAAAAGTACGATCGAGCCGCTCCCACCCCCGATGGCGCGCATGACGAACCGTATAAACACGATCACCATGCACCTGCATCGGCGAGATAAACGCCACGGCTCCTTCAAACAGACGCGCAAATGCGCGGCTATTGCGCCAAATAGCTTTGGGGGGTTCACCGGTATGCAGCGCCAGCGACCCCTCGGCCGGACGCTGAAGGTCGCGCATGCTGATAGCATGAGTAATCTCAGGATAGAAACGCAGTCGCTCAGAAGTCACAAATCCCAACGGTGTCTCCTTTTAGAGGTGCTCTTTGGTATAATACCACAAATTCAGGATGCGACAAAGGGCTCGATGGAACGTCAGGATATCGCCAACTATTTTCGAAACATTCCACAAAATTTCAA
>CAZWMZ010000188.1:0-3386 GCA_964634965.1 uncultured Nitratifractor sp.
TTGCCACAGTGGATGACCTATGGTACCATCTATAAACCCGAAGATGGCTATCTGCTCACTACACGTGGCAACCCGTTTGGCAACGTGGTTAAAAAGGACAACAAGGTGATCGTTCACCTTGCCAGCGGAAAAGATCTTGAAGTGCCGTTGTTGAAAGCCAAGCATCTCAGTGATGGTTTCAAAACCCAGGAGGGCAAAGTCGCCATGGACGAAGTCCAGGCCCACATGGACAACCTCGAGTGTTACAGCTGTCATGCCGACTGGGCACCGCAGTGCTACGGATGCCATATCAAGGTCGATTACACCAAAGGGAAAACCAAAATCGACTGGATCGCCAGCGGCAGCACCCATTTTGCCAACGGTGAGACGAGCGAATCGGTGCTGGGAACCAAGGGCAAAAAACAGATCGGAAAAGCGCACGAGACTCGCAGTTATCTGCGTTGGGAAGATCCGATTCTGGGCATCAACGGCGAAGGGCTCGTTACCCCGATCATCCCCGGATGTCAGGTGACCTACAGCATCATCGGTCCTGACGGCGAGACCATTACGCTCAACAAACAAGCCCGCGTCATGGATAACGGCCTCAAAGTCAACGGCATCGATATGTCTCCTGTGCAGCCGCACACCACCGGCAAAAAAGCCCGCACGTGCGAAAGCTGTCACTCCAATCCCAAAGCGCTGGGATACGGGATTCAGGACGGTCAATTCCTGAGCGATCAGGACAAAGATCTCAAAGTCGATGTCCAGGATCTGGCGACCGGAAAATTCGCATCGAAACATACGACGATCCAGATGAAAGCGATTCCGGGTATGAATCATGACTGGTCGGTCGTCGTCGATCGCAAAACCGGCAAACAGATCGTGACGGTCGGATCGCACTGGCCTGCTTCGCGTGCACTCGATCAGGGTATCCGTGACAAGATGGAACGCACGGGCGTGTGTATGGGCTGCCACAAAAACATGAGCAACAAAGATTTGTGGGATAAAGTCAACACCACCCCCGGCATTCTCAAAGACAAAGCGCACCAGGACGTGATGGACAAACTCCTCAAAGCCGGTGCCAAATAGAGATCTTTTCGGCGGCTGCGGCCGCCGAAAGGTCTTTTGCAGTCAGGTGTCTTGTTTTCCCATAAGCCTCCGCACCTGACTTTAAAGGATCACGACAAACCAAAGTTCGATTGGACTACAATACAGTTCAAAAGAGTCGAAAAGGAAAACTAATGAAACGGATCACCGTAGCACTCGGCGTCGCCACGATACTTATCGGCGGCTGTTCCGGGACGACCAAAGAGGCCAAAGAGATCGCCGATGTACCGGCACAGCATGAAGCCGCTGCCCCCGCACCGGCACCCAAAACATCCGCAGCTGCGCCGACGAAAACGGCCATGCCCAACGATGCGGTTCACGCCAAAGCGGCCAAAAAATCATCGGCGGAGCTGTCGAAATTTTATACGATTTTCAAAGACGGCGCCCAGATCGCTCCCGAAGGCGGCAAGCCGGTGCTGTTGGTATTTGGGCAACCGGCCGATCCGTATACTCGTCAGCTTCAAGACGATGTGGTCACTAACACTCAATTGGCCAAAGCGATTACCGAGACGGTCACGCCGATCTACATCAATGCTGCTGCGACCAAACTGCACAAATTCATGCACAACGGTGACCTGATGGATGTCGATACCAAAACATTGGTGAGCATCTACCACCTCGAAGCGACCCCGACGTTGATTTTTATGGATGAACAATCGCAATCGATCTTCAGCGTACCGGGATACATGCCGCCCAAACAGTTCGAAGTGACGTTGCAGTTTCTCAAGGAGGGCGCTTGGAAAGGGAAAGACCGCAAAAACGGTGAAGTGTATCAAGCGCTCAAAAGCTATTACGAAGCGCATGGCATCGACGTGACCAAAAAGGCCAAACCGTGAGAGGGATCGTTGCGGTTTTGTTGATAGGGTTGGGCGCAGTTTGGGCGCAAGCACCGCAGCATGAGGGCAATGCGACTGCGCCTGCAGCGCACGCGATCAAGGGGGATATGTTTCGGCACGCATCGAAGATCCCCTATACCGGTCGTCCGATTTTGTTGATGTTCGATACGGCGACGTGTCCGTACTGCAAAAAGACACGCCAAGACGTGATCCGTGATCCGCGACTGCATGCGATCGCGCAGCAGTTCGATCTGTATAACATCCCCCGTGATCGACCGCAGGCCTATACGATTTTGGGCAACGACACCACCCTGCAGTCGCTGATCATGCTCTACAAGGTCAAAGTCACCCCCAACATCGTTTTGCTCACCGCTCACGGCGAAAAGATCTGGCAACTGCCCGGTTACGTCAAGCCGCGTGTTTTGGCAGTGATCATGGAGTTTGTCAAAGGGGTGGACGAGGGGCGCTACCAAAAAGCGGAGTGGAAGGAGTATCTTAGAAAGAACGGGATTATTTGAAGGAGGGGATGGTGAATGTTGAATGGTGAATGTTGGATGTTGAATGTTGGATGTTGAATGTTAAATGTTGGATGTTGGATGTTGAATGGTGAGCAGCCTGAAATGCGATAAGGTGGATCGATGATGCAGGGGGTGATGCGGTATGTTTCGAGGGTTATGTTTTCGCTCAAAACCACCCTGGTATTGCTGATCGTTCTTGGGGTCGGTGCGGCGGTTGCGACCTTTTTGGAAAACGACTACGGCACATCTACCGCGCGGGTATTGGTCTATTACAGCGGGTGGTACACGCTGACATTACTGCTGACGACCCTTAATCTCGCGGGGGTCATCGTCCGCTATCGCATGTGGCGCCATCCGCCCCGTTTTTTGTTTCATTTGGCATTCGTTTTGATCGCTATTGGGGCGGCGATCACCCATTTTTATGGCCAAGAGGGGATCATCCATATCCGCGAGGGGCAGCGTGAAAATCGGATGATCAGCGCCGAACCCTATCTGCAGTTGACGATCCGTTTGCACGGTAAAGCCTACTACCAAGAGTTTCCGCACGATTTTGCCGCCATCGGAGACAACCGTTTCGTCGATCGGGTGCGTTTGGGCGATCGGGTACTCGAGGCATCGTTTGTCGATTATCGGTTTGACAAGCAAGCGCCCGGAGGCGGAGTGGGGCGCTTGCAGGTTCGTCTGTGCATGGACGGTACATGCCAAACGGTTTTGTTAACAGGCAAGCGCGGCGCCAAAGGCTACCCCAAAACGGTGCGTTTGGGCGATGCGACGGTCACGGCCGAGTACGGCGCAAAAGTCATCACGCTGCCGTTTGCCCTGATGTTGCGTGATTTTCAGTTGGAGCGTTACCCCGGATCGATGGCACCCAGTTCGTACGCGAGTGAGGTGACCGTGCTCGACGGAGCGACACGGTTTGAGTATCGCATCTACATGAACCATACGT
>CAZWMZ010000189.1:0-10919 GCA_964634965.1 uncultured Nitratifractor sp.
CTCTCTCTGAGGGCAAAACCGCGATCTTTCTCATGCCGGAGATCGCGCTCACGCCGCAGATGGAGCAGCGTCTGCGTGCCTATTTTGGTGATGCGGTGGCGTTGTGGCACTCCAAAATCACGCGCAAAAAAAAGGAGCAGATCCTCAAAGAGATCGATGCGGGAACGGTCCGCATCGTCGCCGGGGCACGTTCGGCGCTTTTTGTGCCGTTGCGTGATCTGGGGCTCCTCGTCGTGGACGAAGAGCATGACGAGAGCTACAAGTCGCATACCCGACCGCGTTACCATGCACGCGACCTGGCGATCCTGATGGGTCAGAAGCGTCGCGCACGCGTGGTGCTGGCCTCTGCGACTCCGTCGGCAACGAGCTATCACAAATACGACATTGTGCGGATCGAGCGCCCCTATGTGGTGACGAAAAAGCGCTATCGATTTGTCGGCGGCGAGGGGATCACACCCCCCATCATCGAGGCGCTGGAGCGTCACCATCGTGCCGGCGGACAGGCGCTGATGTTTGTCCCGACACGCGGCAACTTCAAATACCTCTATTGCCCCAACTGCGGCGAGACCCACACCTGCCCATACTGCTCCGTCGGCATGGCGTTGCACCGCAAGCACCGCTACCTCAAATGCCACTACTGCAATCACACCGAACCGATCCGCGAGAGCTGCATCGCCTGCGGCTATGCACCGCTGAGCAGCGAGCGCATCGGCACAGCCGAGGCGATCGAACAGATCCGTGAAGCATTGCCATCGCTGCGTATCCAGCAGTTTGATCGCGATACCATCACCACCCCCCGCAAACTCAAACAGGCCCTCCAGCGCCTCGAAGAGCACGAATGCGATCTGTTGCTGGGGACACAGATGCTGGCCAAAGGGCACGACTATGCCGATCTGACACTGAGCATCATCACCGGCATCGACTACGTCAGCGGGATCGCCGACTATCGGGCACGCGAGCGCGCCATGGCGCTGCTGGTACAGATCGCCGGACGCAGCGGACGCGCCCGCGAAGCCGAGGTGCTCATCCAGACTGCCGACCCGGAGAACTATCGTCCGTATCTTGAGGCGTACGATACGTTTCTGGAGGAGGAGCTGGCCTTTCTGGAGGCGGGACGCTATCCGCCCTTTGCGCATCTGGCGCGCATTCTCATCGCCAACGGACGCGACGATGTAGCAGCGCGCATCACTCAGGAGACGGTTGCGCAGCTGAGTGCATATGATGCGATCGAGATCGTCGGTCATGGCAAAGCTCCCATCGAACGCATCGCCAACCGTTATCGCTACACGATCCTGCTGCGTGCCCAGGCGCGTACGCCTCTGTTGCGTGCTCTGCACGCGGTCAATCGCCGTGAGATCGAGATCGACATGGATCCGGTCGAGTTTTCGTAAAATTCGACTGGAATTAGAGATGAGAAATTAGAAATTAGAAATTTTGGATAAAATACAGCTAACTAAAACCACACAAAGAAATTGCATGCGACCAAGATACCCTACCAAAAAAATCTATGTTGGCGACGTGGCTGTCGGAGGCGATGCGCCCATCAGTGTGCAGTCGATGACCTATTCGAACACACGCGATGTCGAGGCAACAGTCGATCAGATCAAACGCCTGCACTTTGCCGGAGCCGATATCGTACGGGTCGCGGTGCCTGAGATGGAGGATGCGCGTGCGCTGCGCGCGATCAAAGAGCAGGTCACTCTGCCGATCATCGCCGACATTCATTTCAACTACCGCCTCGCCCTCGAAGCGGCGAAATGGGTCGATGGTATCCGTTTCAATCCTGGCAACATCGGAGAAAAGAGCCGTATCAACGAGATCGTCAAAGCCTGCCGTGAGCGCAACCTGCCCGTGCGCGTAGGCGTCAACGCCGGATCGCTCGAAAAGGAGTTCGATCGCAAATATGGCGCCACCGCCGAAGGAATGGTCGCCAGCGCAGAGTACAACATCAAGTACCTCGAAGATCTGGGTTTTACCGACATCAAAGTCTCACTCAAAGCCAGCGACGTCGATCGCACCGTCGAAGCCTATCGCATGCTGCGTCCCAAGGTTCCCTATCCGTTTCATCTGGGTGTGACCGAAGCGGGGACGATCTTTCACGCGACGATCAAATCGGCCATCGGGCTGGGAACGCTGCTGCTCGAGGGGATCGGCGATACGTTGCGGGTCTCGATCACCGGTGAGCTCGAAGAGGAGATCAAAGTCGGCAAAGCGATCCTCAAAGACTCCGGTCGCGTCCAGGAGGGTCTCAATATCATCTCTTGCCCCACCTGCGGACGGATCGAAGCCGATCTGGTCAGCGCCGTCGCCGAAGTGGAGCAACGCACGGCGCACATCCATACCCCGATGGATGTCTCCGTGATGGGGTGCGTCGTCAACGCCATCGGTGAAGCCAAGCATGCCGACGTGGCGATTGCGTTTGGCAAAGGGCAGGGCCTCATCATGGTACGGGGCGAAGTGGTTGAGAAGCTCCCCGAAGACCGGCTGGTCGATCGCTTCGTCGAAGAGGTCGAAAAGATGGCCGAACAGATCGAAAAAGAGGGGTGATCGCCCATGGAAAACCTCTACAACCTCAACATCGAGCGCGCCGTCCTCTCCGCGATCCTCTTCGATCCAGAGATCGTCGAGGATGTGGCGACACGCCTGAAACCGGAGGATTTTTACCTTCCGTTTCATCAGCAAATGTTTGCGGCAATGGAGGAGTTGACCGGCGAAGAGAAGCCGATCGACGAAGAGTTTTTGCGCGCCAAACTCCTCAAACAAAACCGATATGACGAAGTGGCCATGGGCGACGTGCTGGCCGCCAATCCCATCACCAATACCCGCGCCTATGTCGAAGCGATCAAGGCTTATGCCAACAAACGCGCCCTGGTCACGCTGGCCACTGAGATCAAAAAGGTCACTCTGGAGGACGATCTGGAGGCCGATGAGGTGATGAATCTCGTCGAACGCAAACTCTATCAGATCACGCAGGAGAGCACGGCAGAGGATTTCCGCGAAGCGCCCGAAGTGGCCGTTGCGATGATGGAGGAGATCAGCCGGCTCAAAGAGCAGGGCAACACCCGGCTCATCGGTGTGGATACGGGCTTTCATAACCTCAACGACCAGACGAGCGGGTTTGGCAAAGGGGATCTGGTGATCATCGCGGCGCGCCCCGCCATGGGCAAAACCTCTCTCGTGCTCAACATGGCACTCAAAGCGGTCGAGCGGGGCGAGGGTGTGGCATTTTTCTCGCTGGAGATGCCCGCAGAGCAGTTGATGCTGCGGATGCTGTCGGCCAAGACCTCCATTCCGCTTCAGTCGCTTCGGGTGGGCGATCTGCAGGACGATGAGTGGACGCGGCTCAGCGCGGCAGTCGATGAGATGAGCCGACGCAAACTCTTCGTCGATGACGGCGGATATGCGACGATCCACCATGTTCGCTCCAAGTTGCGCAAGCTCAAGGCCCGTCATCCTGAGATCACCCTGGCGGTGATCGACTATCTCCAGCTGATGAGTGGTGATCGGGGCAACATGGGTGGACGCCAGCAGGAGATCAGCGATATTTCGCGCGGCCTGAAGCAGCTCGCCCGTGAACTGCAGATCCCGATCATTGCTCTGTCGCAGCTGAACCGTTCACTCGAATCGCGCGACAACAAACGTCCTCTGCTCTCCGACCTGCGCGAATCGGGTGCGATCGAGCAGGATGCTGATATTATCCTGTTTGTCTATCGCGACGATGTCTATCGCGAAGCGATCGAAAAAGAGCGGGAGATGAAGTACAAAACCGAAGGCAAAGAGTACACCAGCACCTTCAAGAAAAAGCCCGAAGAGGAGACCGAGCTGATCATCGGCAAACAGCGCAATGGCCCTACCGGTACCGTCAACCTGATCTTTCAGAAGCGCTACACCCGCTTTGTCGATGCTGTCCGGGAGGAGAGCCGTGCGATCGAAGTGGTCTACGAAAGTGGCGCCATCGATATGCGCGAAGGACACATCGACCTGCCGCCAATCTGATGCACGATGAGCAGCACACCCTGGAGACAATACGATGACGCTGGCCAGGCCACCTTTGTTGCAGAGCAGACGGGAGTGGGTGGTGTTTGCGGGGGCGATGCTCCTGATCGCAGCCGTGCGGCTGGGGATGACGTGGCATGAGTATCGTGCTTTTGTTTCGGCGCCGATGCTCTATCGCCACACCACGCTTGTTGCCCACTATCCCAAAATCCGCCACGGTCGGTCCGTCACCATCGCCAAGGTACGCACCGCATCGGGTCGGCACTACTACACCACCCTCTATCGCACCGACCTGCACCGAGGAGATCGACTCTATCTGCAGCTGCTGCCTACTCCACGGATCGGATGGATAGCGTATCTGCGCGGTCCGTATCTCTCCAGTCGTCTCAAGCGGGTTGATCCACCCCGACCCACCCTGGTATCGCGACTCGAACGATTCGTTGCCCGCCAGCACACCGATGGGCAGATGGCCGCGATCTACAATGCGCTCTTCTGGGCCACTCCGCTTCCGCGAGAGGTGCGCGACGCGTTTGCGCGTCTGGGCATCAGCCATCTGGTCGCGCTGAGCGGCATGCATCTGGGGATGATGTGGCTGGTGCTGTTTGGTATCATGCGCTGGGGGTATCGGTGGGCGCAACAGCGCTGGTTTCCCGGCCGGTACGATCGCTTCGATGTGGGCGGTGCGGTGCTGATCGTTCTGGCCGGATACGTGGCGCTGGTGGGTGCGCCGGCCTCCCTGGTGCGGGCCTACGCAATGGTGTTGCTTGGATGGGTGTTGATGCTCATGGGGGTCGAGGTGATTGGGTTTGGTTTTTTGGCGGCGGTGGTGCTGGTGCTGCTGGCGCTCGCCCCTGTGCTGCTGTTTTCGCTGGGATTTTGGCTCTCTGTAGCGGGAGTTTTTTATATCTTTTTGCTGCTGCAGCAGTGTCGCGACCGCCCTGCGTATCTGGTCGGGATCGTTTGCATACCGATTGGTATCTTTTTTCTGATGCAACCGCTGGTGCACGGTTGGTTTGGTGTCACCACCCCGTGGCAACTCCTCTCGCCGCTCCTTTCGGTGGGGTTTGTACTCTTCTACCCCCTGGCGGTGATCCTGCATCTGGCCGGAGCGGGTGGATGGCTGGATGGAGCACTGCAGGGGTTGTTGTCGCTGAGCGACGCGGGTCGAGAGCTGATCGTGCCGCCCGAAGGGGTGATAGTCTATGTGGCTCTCTCGATCGCCGCCGCAAAGTGGCGGTGGGGAGGGTACGCACTCTGGGGCGTCGCGCTGGCACTGGCGGTGTATGGTCTGTGGGGATAATTTCGGCCTCTCCTCCCCCAAAACCGATCGCGCCCGTTCAGGTATCTGCCAGCAGAGAGGCGACTCGGTCTCAGGGTGCCAGCATCGCGCGCAGCAGAGTCAGACGATCCCGATGGCCACAGGGGCAGCTTGTACGATTGCGGTTGTGGGCTGTTGAGGTCTTCTCAGGCGAGCCCGTTGCGTTCCCACCGCTTGCGCTCCGAGGCGCTGGAGGTCGAGAAGCGGATCAGATCGTCGGTCGTGCGCACGTAATCGGGGAGGGTTTGAAACGATTTGAGCAATACCTTGGAAGCGGCGCGTGCATCGCAAAAGGCCCGGTGCTGGACACGTGCACCCAGATCGAGCGATGCGTTGAGATAGGCCAGGCCGTAACGCTCGCTTTCGAACGTGCGTCTGGCCAGATCGATGGTGCAGAGCCTGGGGTTGCCAATCGGCCCCAATCCAAAACGCTCAAACGATGCGTTGAGAAATCCATAGTCAAACTGCACGTTGTGCGCGACAAAGATCGCATCATCCAAAAAATGCCTCAGTTGCGTCAGGGCCTCGCGGCGCGATGGCGCTCCGTCAAGATCTTCGGGTTCGATACCGGTGAGTTTGATGATGTGAGGAGGCAGGTAGGCGCACGCAACGTAGGTCTCAAATCGATCCGTGATGGCTCCCCGCTCGACCATGACTGCCCCGATCTCGATCACTTGCGATTTTTCAGGCTTGGAGCCATTGGTTTCGATGTCGATGACACAAAAACGTTCGTCGGCCCAGGGGGTGTAGATCGGACGGTAGCGATATCCCGTCTCGACGGTATCGACAGGATACCCCGAAGCCTGCAGGAGCAGCAGGATCGTCTCGGCATCCTCAAAAAGCGTTGTGTGCCCTTGCACAATGTGCCGATACTGGTCGTGACTCAGTTCGCCGCCGTTGCGTCGAAATGCCTGCGTGAGGTGATCAAAAAGCTTTTGCATTCTGGATAAACCGTTCCACTTTGAGGGGGTCTTTTGTGCCAGGTTTGGCTTCGACGCCTGAGCTGACATCGACGCCGTAAAAGCGATAGGGCAGTGTCTGGTGGATGTTTTCGGGGGTCAAGCCGCCCGCAAGGATGGTGCGACGATTGTCGCGCCCCTCAAACCACTCCAGTGCCAACCGTTTGCCTGCGCCGCCGTACTGCTCGACGTAGGCATCGACGAGGCGGTATCGATCGGCAAAGCGGTCGAGATCGTCAGGGGTTTTGGCCCGAACCACCGGCAACGCAGGGGTGCGGAGCGCATCGAGAAATGCCGCATCGACCTCAAAATGGATCTGCGCCAGTGTCATCCCCGTCTCGGCGCATATGCGGTCGATTGTCTGGGGGGTTTCGTGAACAAAGAGCCCTACCTTTTCAACAAACGGCGGCAAGCGGTCGACAAGTGCGCGCGCCGTTTCGGGCGCAAGATAACGGGGCGAATCGGGGAAAAAGACGAACCCCAGCGCATCGGCCCCGGCCGCAACAGCATGCTCGGCATCCTCGAGCGAGGTGATGCCGCAGATTTTAACCCGCATCGATACTCCTTTGACTGTCTATAAATTTATCAGCGCCGTGTGCGCTTCCCTGCAAAACCCACCCTTTGGCATCAAGATCTTTTGCCTAGACTGCGTTAGACCTTTTCGATTTGACTGTGACCAGGCCTTCAAAGGTCTGCCTTGCCCAGACAAAAGCTTTCGTTTGTTTGGGTGCGATCTATTTTTAGAGATGCCCTTTATGCAAAACCATCGCCAAATGGCGAGTGCGATTTGCACTGAGGCCTCTTTGTTGCCCATGGGCATGACGTGAACCGACGTATCCTTTTTTGCGACCTGTGCTGCGGGCAAGCGGATCCTGAGCATCGCTTAGCTGCTCCGGGGAGCTTTCAAGGCCTCGATCGCCGTCTGGATCCCGTCGGGATGTTTGTAGACAAACGATCCGGCGACAACAACATCGACACCTGCATCGGCCAATGCCTGAACATTGGAGGCATTGACGCCCCCATCCACTTCGATCAAACAGTGGGTCTTTTGCTGCTCGATCATTGCTCGGAGGCGACGCACCTTTGGGAGAACCGATTCGATGAAACGTTGGCCACCAAATCCTGGGTTGACGCTCATCAACAGGACCATATCCAGATCCTCCAGCAGATACGCCACCGCCTCGGGCGGCGTGTGAGGATTGAGCGCGATTGCCGGCCGGATACCGTGGGAGCGAATCTGCTGGATCAGGCGATGAGGGTGCTTCTCCTCTTCGAAATGAAACGAGATGTATTCGGGTTTGAGTGGAGCGAAACGCTCGACGAAAAATGGGTTGTTTTCGACCATCAAATGGATATCGAGCGGTCGGGTTGCTGCGCGCGCAACCGCTTCGACGACGACGGGACCGATGGTGAGATTGGGGACGAAGTGTCCATCCATGACATCCACATGTACCCAGTCGCATCCACCATCACAGATTGCACGCACATCGCGCTCCAGATGGCCAAAGTCAGCCGACAATATACTGGGGGCTACCAACATGATGCAGGGACTCCTAATGTAAAATTTGGGTCCGATTATACCAAAATTAGCATCGGTTAAGGGCTCTTTGGATACAATCGCAAAACTTTTTTCTTCATAGCATCAATTGAATACACCACAAAGGCAGATACCATGGCAAGACGATGTGACGTAACCGGCAAAGGCCCCTTGACAGGATACAACGTTTCCCACGCACACAACAAGACCAAGCGTCGGCAACTTCCCAACCTCCGTACCGTTCGCGTGACGCTGGATGACGGCACCACGCGCAAGATCAAAGTCGCCGCTTCGACCCTGCGCACCATGCGCAAAAAAGCCGCGATCGAGCAGGCCGCGCTCTGATCCCCTTCCTCCCCCGGGGGATCGGCCGCAGGCAGCACGATGAAGCGGTTTAAGAAAACGCTCGGCTGGCAACGCTCCCCCAAACCCCACATTACCCTCAACGACGAATTTTACGGTCATCTCGCACCGTTTCGTATTCCCCTTATCCTGACCGTCCTGACGATGCTGATCGGCACGATTGGCTACATGGCGATCGACGATTTTCCGTTGATGGATGCGATCTATCAGACCGGCATCACCTTTACGACCGTTGGCTACGGTGAGATCAAACCGATCTCCGACCTGGGGCGTATCTTTACCATTACCTTAATCATTTTTGGGTTTGTGGTCTTTTCGATCGCCGTAGGTATCATCGCCGACGTGGTCAAAAAAGGGGAATTTCAACACATCATCAAGGAGAGAAGAATGCTCTACGAGATCGCGCGCCTCAAACGCCACTTTGTGATCTGTTATCACAACGACTACACCGTGCAGGTGACGCGGCAGCTGCGTGAGAATCACATTCCGTTTGTGGTGGTCGATCCGCGGGAGGATCTCGAAGCGATCGCCAAAAAGCATCGCTATCCCTACTACATCAGTGCCGAACCGCACACCGATGAAGGGATTCTCAAATCTCATCTCAGCAGTGCCAAAGGAGTCATTTCGCTGGCCGACAATGTCGCCGACAACATCGCAGTCGTCGCCTCGGTACGTCTCTATGAGCATGAGATTGGGCGGGATCGACATCCCTATCTTATCATTACCGAGGCGGCCAACAGCGAAGACGAAGAGAAGCTGCACAAACTCGGCGCTGATCGCGTCGTGACCGCGACCAAACTGCTGGCCCAGCGCATCAACGCCATCGCCGTGCGTCCCGACATGGCCAACATATTGCAGGAGTTTCTCTACCGCAGCGATACGCCGCTGGATATGGAGGAGGTGAAGATCTCCAAAACCAGCTGGCTGGTCCTCCAGAAACTCAAGCAGGCCCGTCTGCGGGAGATTGCGCGTGTCGATGTGATCGGCATCCGCCCCAAAGAGGGCGAGTTTATACCCATGCCGCAGGGGGATACGATCGTGACGCCCAAATCGCGTCTGATCCTCGTCGGCACCAGCGAGGGGATCCAGAAGGCCAAAGCATTGATCCGCCGAAAAGAGCGTCCGGTCGAACTCATCGAGGCGACCGATGGGCATTGAGAGGGCTCAGATCGGAAGGTAGATCTTCTCCACCAATTCGGCGTATTCGCTGCGCGGGTCGCTGTCGAGGGTGATGCCGCCACCGCTTTTGTAGACGAGTCCTTCGTCGGTCTGTTCGACGAAGCGGATCAGGACACCCGAACGCAGGCTGTGTCCATCAAAAACCCCGAAGATACCGGTATAAAAGCCGCGATCGTATCCTTCGATCGCTTGCAGGATCTGAACCGTGCTGCGTTTGGGGGTGCCGCTGATCGAGCCAGCAGGCGTCAGGTGTTCAAGCAGCATGCCGATGTGATCGCGCCAATCTTCGGGCAGCGTTGCGGTGATGCGGGAGCTTACTTGCAGGAGGTCGTTGTCACCGGCACGAATCTGTTCGATGTAGCGAAACCGTTCGACCCGCACCCGGGTGCCGACGATGCCCAGATCGTTGCGCATGAGATCGACGATCATGGTGTGTTCGGCCCTCTCTTTGGGGTCGTTGAGGATCGTCTCGCGTGCGTTGGGCAGGTGGGCATCGATGGTGCCTTTCATGGGGTAGGTGGCGATGGTGTTGCCCTCGATCTCGATAAACCGTTCGGGAGAGAAGCAGACAAACTGCCCCGGAACATAGAGTTTGAATTTGGCCCGCGCGTAGCGAAAAATCTCTTCCAGGCTCAGATCGGTCTCGATGGGGGTTTGGCAGGTGAGGTTGAGTAGATAGGTGTTGCCGGCACGGATCTGCTCCAGAGCTGCTTCGAGTTTGGGGGCATAGGTGGCAAACGGAGCCGGGAATTTGCGAAAACGGTAGTTTCGCGTGTACGGTCGAACCGGATCGTTGCGCCAATCTTCGAGTTTGTAGAGGATGCCCGCATCGAGCGCATCAAGTGGACGGGCGTAGAGGCGGGTTTTGTCGTAGGAGACGATAAACAAAAACGGCGTCCGCGTCTGCCCCAATGCATCGATGTGTGCCCAGCCTGTGTCCGGTTCGAGCCACTTCATGGAGTCAGAGGGTGCCGATCAGGCGGCCTGCGTGTGAGCATCGAGCAGCAGCAGTTTCAAGATCGCCATGCGCACATAGACACCGTTGGTCACCTGCTGGAGCACCAGCGATCGGGGGTCGGCCAGTACGGCATCGCTGATGTCGATGTTGCGCATGACGGGACCGGGATGCATGATACGAATGTCGCGATCGCCCAGCAGGGATTCGGTGATGCAGTAGTGGCGGGCATATTCGGCATAATCGTCGAAGATCGGCTTGGCATGGCGTTCGAGCTGCGCGCGCAGGCTCATGATCACATCGACACGGTCAAGCACCTCTTCAAGACGATCGGTGTGGGGCAGGTCGGTTGCAGGCATGAACGGTTCGGGGGCTACCAGCGTGATCGCCATCCCCATGCGTCGCAAGAGTCGGATGCCGCTGGCAGCAACACGGGAGTTGGCGATGTCGCCGACGATGGCGATCCGCTTGCCGGCGACACCGCCCCGGCCCGCAAAGAGCTCTTCGAGCGTCAAGAGATCCAGCAGTGCCTGGGTTGGATGGGCGTAGTGGCCGGCCCCGGCATTGATCACCGGAGTCATGGTCATCTCTGCCAGCAGGCGGGGGGTGTCG
>CAZWMZ010000190.1:0-2866 GCA_964634965.1 uncultured Nitratifractor sp.
TCCAGATCGGCGAGCAGCTCTTCGGCCAGTTTGGTCATGCGCGCCTCGGTGTAACGCATCGCTGCGGCGTTGTCGCCATCGATGGATCCGAAGTTGCCCTGGCCGTCGACCAGCGGAATGCGCATCGAAAAATCCTGTGCCATCCGCACCAGTGCATCGTAGACGGCATTGTCGCCATGGGGGTGGTACTTACCGATGACATCCCCGACGATGCGAGCCGACTTTTTGTAGGCGGCACGGTGGGTCAGGTTGAGTTCATTCATGGCGTAGAGGATGCGCCGGTGTACGGGCTTGAGTCCGTCACGGGCATCGGGCAGGGCGCGGCCAATAATGACACTCATGGAGTAGTCGAGGTAGCTGCCTCGTATGCTCTCCTCAATCCGCACCTCTTCTACGCTGTCGTTTTCAAACAGATCGCTCATGTGGTCTATCCTTTTTTGTGCCCGTTCAAGGCAAAAAATCAGAGTGGATTATATCGAAACTCTACTAAGAGGTCTCCGGATACGAAAAATAAACAAATATTTGACTTTTCCCTGCTAAACTATACTCATCAAGTTCCGAAATGGATTTTTGGAGCCAATCTACACGAAAAGGCTGGATCATGTTATCGGGTTTGTTTCAAACGCAAAATCAAAAATTGGTCGCCAAGTGGCGCAAAGAACATGCAAAAATGGTCGAACTATCTCACAAAGCTGTCGCCGAATATGTCAAAGGCAACGAAAAGGGAGCCAAGAAAAATCTACGCGCGCTCAGTGCCATAGCAGCTGACCACCTGGCCGATGAGGAGATTGAGTTTTACAAGATGCTGAGCGACCCGGAGCGCAACGACCGCAAAACGCGCGAAGAGGTTGAGATGTTCCAGCAGACGTTCCGGGAGGTCAAGCCTTCGCTTATGAAATTTCTGGCCCGCTACAGTCGCCGTGATGAGCCGCTGGATGAACAGTTTATTGATACGTTCAACCATATCATTGACATTCTCGGAGAGCGGATCGCGTTTGAAGAGGAGCACCTCTATTTTCGCATGAGTTTAGGGTGAAGAGCGTATCAGACGCTCGATGGCCGCTGCACAGAGCGCCAGGCCAAAACTGCCCGTAACACCCACGAACGATCCCTGGCGTTCTCCTCGCACCGTTTCGGGTGAAAAGACCACCGTAAAGTTACGATCAAAGCGTGCGCGTTTGAGCTCGTTGCGGATCTTGCGTGCCATGGCATCGCCCTGGCTCCTCCAGATCGATGTGACTTGAATCTGCGTCGGATCGATCCGTCCGGCAGATCCGAGTGCCATGATGAGTTTGCGGTAGTGGCGTTTGGCCAGTTCGATCTTGACCCGTGTCGTATCGACCGCATCGAGGATCAGATCGTAGGGCTCAAAATCAAACGCTTCAACCCAGGCCATGTCGATGTGCGCATCGATCGTCTGAATACCGGGGTAGAGGGCCTGAAGGCGTTCGATCTTTTTGATTCCGACCGCCTCGGCGCCGATCTGGCGGTTTTGGTTGGTGATCTCGTACGTGTCGTGATCGACTACGCTCAACAAAGTAACCCCACTGCGGTAGAGGCAGTCGAGCGCAAAACTCCCCACCCCGCCAGCACCCAGCAGCAAGATTCTGGCCTTTTGGATCGCCTCAAAATCGTCACCCAAAAGTTTGCGGCATCGGTCGTAACGCATGGATGGCTCCCTATTCGAGCCACTGCGTGACCGCATCGATCTGGCGATGCGCGGTCATGTCGAGCTGGATGGGCGTGACGGAGATGCAGTCGCGCTCGATCGCCTCAAAATCGGTCAGAACCCCGTCGGTATCGGGCAGCCAATCCAGACGCGGCAGCCCGATCCAGTAGTATTCGATCCCGCGAGGATTGCGGTGAACCTGGGCGTGGTTGCCGTAGGCGCGGCGTCCGACGCGGGTGGTGCAGATGCCGCGCGAGCGATCGGGCGCGACCGGGGGGATGTTGATGTTGAGAAAGTGCCGCGGCGGCAGAGGGAAGCCTGCTTCGAAGATCTTGCCCACGATCTGCGCTGCGGTGCGTGCACCAAGGGTGTAGTCGATCCCGTCGCAATCCCCGCGACACACTTGCGAGAAGGCCACCGCAGGTATCCCCTGCAAGACCGCCTCCATCGCTGCAGCAGCGGTACCGGAGTAGGTGATATCCTCGCCCATGTTGGCACCGCGATTGATCCCTGAGACGACCAGATCGGGACGATGTGCCTCATCGTAGAGCTTGTTCAGCGCCAAAAAGACGCAATCGCTTGGCGTTCCATCGTCGAGCTTGAAAAAGTCGTCGTCCATCTCAATGAAACGCAACGGGCGTGTCAGTGTCAACGAATGTCCGCTGGCCGATTTTTCAAGCGTCGGAGCGACGACAGCCACATGCCCAAACGGTCGCAACGCCTCAACCAAAGCCTGCAAACCGGGCGCATCGTATCCGTCGTCGTTGGTGATCAATATCCGTTTCATGGGGCGTATTATAGCCAAAATTTCCGTCGATGATCACATTTAGGGTCAAACCCTTTCAAGTTAAATTTTATCGTTTCAGGTAGCCGTGTGGCTGGGTTGCATCGGTTGGCGCAGGTGCGACCATCGGGGTGTTTCCTGATATGGAACGTTTGTATTCATGTCTTTCTGGCCTCGTTCATTTCTTTTTTCTTTGTTCACGCAACAAAGAAAAAGAGAAACGAACCAAAGAAAAAAGAAAGTGCGAGGGACTGGCGTCACTTTGGGTGTGCCATGTGAGATTGTTCTGTATCTAGCCAGAATTTAACATTTGGGGTCAGGCTCCTTCAATATCAATGCAACGTAGGGTGTTGTGCCCTCGCAACACCACCCAATCCAAACCCACGATTTACATACCATTGACCAAACAAACC
>CAZWMZ010000191.1:0-2063 GCA_964634965.1 uncultured Nitratifractor sp.
TTGGCATGCCCCTGCGTCAGCTTGCCCGTGATCACCTGCTCCTGTGCATACGAACTGAGGCTCAAGAGACGCAAGGTATTGGTAATCTGCGAGCGGCTCTTGTGGACGATCTCAGCCAATCCTTCGTGGGTGATCCGATGCTCATCGAGCAGCTCACGATACGATCGGGCCAGTTCGATGGGATTGAGATCCTCGCGCTGGATGTTTTCGATCAGCGCCAGTTCGCGCAGGCGAAGCGCATCCATATCGACATCGGCAACAATCGCTCGGATGGTCTCGATGCCAGCAAGCGTATGTGCCCGCCAGCGACGTTCGCCAGCAACAAGGATAAATCGATCATCGCGTGGGATCACAACAATCGGCTGCAGCAATCCATGCTCCCGAATTGACGCAGCCAGCTCCTCGAGCCGCTCCGCATCAAAATGTTTGCGGGGCTGGTAGGGATTGGGGTCGATGCGATCGAGCGGGATCTCTCGCACCTGCTCATCCGCCACAGCTACCTCATCCGTATCGACCAGATCATACTCGTACGCTCGGCCGACCTCTTCGAGAATCTCTCCGAGTCCTTTTCCCAATGCCATGGTCACGTCCTCAGGATGGCTTTGGCCAGCTCATGGTACGCTTGCGCACCCTTGGATTTGCCAGCATAATGCGTGACCGGCTTGCCAAAGCTTGGGCTCTCGGCGACCTTAACGTTGCGCGGAACAACAATAAAATCTTTTTTCTTTTTTCCGACGCGAAACAGTTTGTCATCAAAGTGACGCTCCAGATCGGCCAGCACCTGTCGTGAAAGGTTGTTCTGTTTGGAGTACATCGTAGGCAAAAAGCCACGTATGCGCAATTTGGGATTGATGGTTTTGCGCAACAGTTTGACCGTCTCCAGCAGCTGCGCCACGCCCTCGAGGGCAAAAAATTCACACTGGATCGGAATGATCACCGAATCGGATGCGCCCAGCGTATTGATCGTAATCGGCCCCAGCGCCGGGGGCGAATCGATGAGGATATAGTCGTATTGCTCCCGCACCGCATCCAGTCCGCGCTTGAGGATCAGTTCGCGCTGACGGCTCTTGGTGGCGTAGAACTCTTTTTCGATCCCGACCAGACTGATGTTGGAGGGAACCAGATCGAGCCCTTTGATCTCCGTATGCAGCAGTACTTCGGCAAACGTTTTGCTGCCGATGAGTACGTGGTAGATATTGAATTCGTAATCGCTCCGACCGTAACCAAGATTGGTGGTGGCGTTGGCTTGTGGATCGGCGTCGATCAGCAGCACCTTTTTGTTGCGGTCGGCCAGCGATGCAGCAAGATTGACCGCAGTAGTGGTCTTGCCGACACCCCCTTTTTGATTGGCGATACTGATTATTTCACTCATCGTAGACTCTCTATCCTCTCTCCGTTGATTTCGATCGCGCCGTCGGAGCACAAAACAGCATCCTGCATGCTGATCGTCTCCTCCTGAACGTGCACAAAAAAGGTACGGCTTTTTTCGAATTCTATCTGTATTTTTCTAAAGAGATGCTTCCAGGCCGGCGGACGATTCAGGCGCTCCAAAAACATATTAAGTAGTATCATCGGCGCCAGACTCGGACGGAGTACCGCATGGATGCGCGGCGTCGTTGCGAGATTGACACCGATGCCCACCACGTAGGTGCTCTGCAGTTTGTGCGTCACAACGCCACCGATTTTGCTGTCTGCCTGATAGAGGTCGTTTGGCCACTTCAGCCACACCGAAGTTGCTCCTGCTTCCTGGAGCGTTTCGCGCATCAACCATCCAAAATAGATCGACGCAGACTGCACCGGCAGATCGTCGGGCATCGACGCTTCCGGTACGGCGATCGAGACGAGCAGGTCGCCCTTCTCGGCCTCCCATCGGTTCGCACGGCTTCCGACACCGGCGGTCTGCTCGTGTGCTATTACGGCGCAGGGGGGTGTGAGGGTGCCGCACCGGATCGCCTCGACCAGGTGGGTCTGCGTCGAGGGGAGTCTCTCAAACGAGTCGATCGCCCACACGCAGACCCCTTCCGACACAATAGGCACGAGCGCTCATGGGTTTTTTAGAGGGT
>CAZWMZ010000192.1:0-3547 GCA_964634965.1 uncultured Nitratifractor sp.
CCGCCGCTCTTTACCGTCACGGTGCACCTCAAAGAGTGGATCAAGGCCGATACCGATACCGAACGCCGTGCCAAATTCATCGCCCTTGCCAAAGACTACACCCTCAACCCCACCCGTAAAAAATCCTACTGCGACGAAAAAAGCCTCAAGACGTATGGTCTCATGCCCTCCCAAAAAGGGCGCGTCACGGCCAACGAAGTGGGCGCTATCGCTGCCTGGGCCTACGATCACTATGACCAAATGGCCATGCTTGCCATCATCAAAGAACGCAACCGCCTCGCCCGACTCCCCCTGCACGAACAGGTCCTCGAGACCCACGACTGCCGCTCCTGCCATATCCTTGGCAACGGCAAGCTCGCCCCCTCTTTTAAACAAATCGGAGCCAAATACGGCATGGCCGGAATCGAACAGATCAAACAGAGCATCACCCACGGCAGTCGCGGAAAATGGCCCGCCTTCCACGTCCCGATGCGCCCCTACACCGACCTAACCCCCGAACAACTCGACGGCATGGCCAAATGGATCGCCACACAAGGTCAGCCTCAACAATAGGGCATCTCTAAAAAGGCTACATCCATACCATCGAAACCTTTCTCTTGTTCCATATCTCCCGATATGGAACAAGTGCATTGGTATTCATCATGGGAGGGGATCAAAGGCATGCAATATGTTTAGGTGAGGCTAACGATACAAATGGGGTCTCCAAGGGGGTCTCAAGGGGGTCAGGCGTTGAATGTCCACCATTAATCATCCATTTTATGAGGCTTTGTGACAAGAAAAAAGAACACATTTATCCTGCGGGAAAGGAGCACTATTTCAAATTTAGACAAACCGGATCGAGAAGCTTTATCAGATTGACAATGGAAACTTTCCAGTCAAGATCTTCAAAGTCCAATCACCGCATCGGCCACCCGCTTGACCTGCTCAGCATCATGTGAAACCAGCAGGATCGTCCGTGTAGTTTTGAGACGTTGCATCAGTGCTTCGATCCGTTCAGTGGCCTGAGAATCGAGTGAAGAGGTTGGCTCATCAAAAAGGAGAATCTTGGGCTCCAGCACCAACGCACGAGCAATCGCCAAGCGTTGCTTTTGACCCAAAGAGAGCTGTTCGGCCGACTGATCCAGACGATCGGCCACCTCTTCCCACAATCCAGCCTCCACCAAGGCAGTACGAACCGCCGCGTTGAGGCTGTCTCTCTCCGGGTTGCCGGCCAGCTTGAGTCCAAAAGCGACATTGGCTTCAATGCTCATGGGCAATACTACTGGAGACTGAAAAATATAAGCGACCCGACGGCGCAACGCATAGAGATCGCACGCAGGGTCATAGACATCTTTGAGTCCCTCACCTGCATCGACTCGAATGGAGCCTTTCATCCAGAAAGCGTTTTCCTCGACAGCATGGAGACGATTGATTGCTTTGAGCAACGTGGTTTTGCCTTCACCAGATGGCGCGGTAATGACGGTGATTTCGCCCGCTTTTGCTGTGAAGTTTACCGCATCCAAGATGGTGCGATCCCCGTATCCCAATCGTGCATTTTCAACGACGACCATGGGTCTCCTTTTGTGTCTTATTTTTAGAGGCGCCCTCAAATATTTGTGCCGTCAAGACACCCAATCCTGTCAACCCCACCAACAACAACGCCGCAACAAACACCGCCCCCAACTCTGCCTGATCGCGGTACTCGGCTGTGGTGATATAGATAAAAAACGGCAACGCCTCAAACGGCTCAGTAAGCGTCCGAGGTATTCCATAGCTTGCGACTGCTCCCGTGAGCATGATCACAGCCGTATCTTCCGACGCACGCACCAGTGCCAGTAGGAGGCCTTTGAGGATATGGCGAAGGGCGTGGGGGAGCATCACGGTGAGGATCACCTGTTCACGCGTCGCCCCCAGCGCATACGCCTGCGATACGAAATCGGATGGGGTCTCCTCGATCCCTATCTGGGTGGCTTTGATGATATAGGGCTGGATGAGGATTGCCACCGAAAAGGCAGCCAGACCAAGCGAGGGCAATGCACCGGCAAACACCCGGTGCAACACCAACACCAACACAAAACCAAACAAACCAATCAGCACAGAAGGGATTGAAGCTAGCAATTCAAACCAAAAACTCAGCCACCGCTTCGTCCATCCGCGCCCATACGCCCCGAGATAAATCCCCGCACCGATCCCCACCGGTGCCGCCATCAACAGAGAAAGCCCCACCAACAACATCGAACCACACAACGGAGCAATCAGAGATCGGAGCATGGTAAATGACACCGCAGGAATAGCATGAGAGAGCAAGTAACCTATCACAGCAACAAACGCCGCACCGCCACTCAAAGCAACCAGCGGGATCAGGTATCGCACTATCCGTTCACTGCGTCGCATCGCCCCTCCTCAACCCTTGGGCAATCCCCAGGACGACAATCGTCAGTCCAAACAAAATCAGCCCGCTGGCAAAGATCGATCGAAACGCTGGCGAATCAAAATCCCCGGCAAACAACAATCCGATGTGCGCCGTCAATGTCCGAACCGCATCACCCGGATGGTGGGGGATCTGTACCGCATTGCCTGAGAGCATCAGGGCGATCATCGTATCCCCCAGTGCGCGTCCAAGCCCCAGCACCCAGCCACTCAACAGACTGCGCCACCGGTACGGCAAGAGGATGCGCAACTGATACTGAATCCGCTCACCCCCCAGTGCCGCGACAATCTGACGATAGGACACAGGAGCAGAACGGAGCGAATCGTAAAAAAACAACGCCATCGTCGGTGTTATCACCAGCGAGAGCATCGCTCCTGCGGCAATCAAACTCATGCCCGAACTCTCTGTCCACACACTCCGAACCCACGGGATAAGTACCAGCGCCCCCACCAGACCATATACCACCGTCGGAACCGAGCCAAACACCATCAAGGTGCGGTAGAGACTTTCTCGTCGTTGTCCTCCAGGCATCGCTTCGAGTCCCAAAGCGATCCCCAGAGCCAACACGCCTCCCAGCAAAGCGGCCATCAGCGCAATCCCTAGCGTCCCAACCATCATTGGCACCAAACCGTAAATACCCGCGGAGGGATCCCACCGAAGGCTCATCAGTGTCGCCCCCTCACCGCTGCCAGGCAACGGCGAAGCAAACCACCCCAAAAACACCAGAATCGCTCCCAGTGTCAAGGCGGAAAGCGTAACGCTCAGGCGGGCAAAAAATCGCATCTATCTCACCGGAATAAAGCCCTTGGCAGGAACGATCTCATGTTGAACATGGTCGCTGAGCAGGTATGCAATAAACGGTTTGGCCGCCCCTTTGGGTGCTCCTTTGGTGATCGAGTAGAGGCCGCGAGCGTAGGGGTAAGAGCCGTTTTGGATATGGGTCGTCGTGGGCGCTACTCCGTCGATGGACACCCCCTGCACGCTCGCATCGACAAACCCTGCCGACATATACCCGATCGCGGCTTTGTCTCCAGAGACGGCTCGTTTCATTGCGCCATTACTGGTGACGAAGTTGGCGTTGGGGACGATGGGGCTCTTGTGGAGGATTTTCTTCCAAAAGACCTTGCGCGTACCGCT
>CAZWMZ010000193.1:0-5672 GCA_964634965.1 uncultured Nitratifractor sp.
GATATCGGTGGCGCGCTGCAGATCGTTGCCGGCACCGGTCGAGATGTCTCCGACGAAGAGTTCTTCGGCCGCCCGACCGCCCAGAAGGACATCGATCTCAGCGAGAAGCTCATGCTTCTGCTTGAGGAAGCGGTTCTCCTCATCGGGCAGATGCAGCGTGTAGCCCAGCGCACCCAATCCGCGCGGAATGATCGAGACCTTGGTCACGCGGGTGGCTCCCTCGGTAAGTTCGGCCATAAGAGCGTGTCCACTCTCATGGTAGGAGACGATCTTTTTCTCCAGTTCGTTGATCTTGCGGTTTTTCTTTTCCAGACCGACAAATGCCCGCTCGATCGCCTCCATCAGATCGGTCTGTTCGATCGCTTTTTTGCCCTGACGGCCGGCCAGCAGGGCGGCTTCGTTGATGATGTTGGCCAGGTCGGCTCCGGCCAGACCGGCGGTCGCTTTGGCGATTTCGTGCATGTCGATCTCGTCGGAGAGTTTGACATCTTTTGAGTGGATCTTCAGGATCGCAAGACGCCCTTCAAAATCGGGCTTGTCCACCAGCACCTGCCGATCGAAACGCCCCGCACGCATCAGCGCAGGATCGAGGACTTCGGGTCGGTTGGTCGCCGCCAGCACGATCACGGGGGTGTTGGTACCAAACCCATCCATCTCAGCCAGGAGCTGGTTGAGGGTCTGTTCGCGCTCGTCGTTGCCACCCATCGGACCGCCGGCGGTTCGGCTCTTGCCGATGGCGTCGATTTCGTCGATAAAGATGATCGAGGGTGCCTCTTTTTTGGCCTGCTCAAAGAGATCACGCACACGGCTGGCGCCCACTCCGACAAACATCTCGATAAAGCTCGATCCGCTGACCGAGAAAAACGGCACACTCGCTTCGCCGGCGACCGCTTTGGCCAGCAGGGTTTTTCCTGTACCCGGAGGGCCGACGAGCAGAACGCCTTTGGGGATCTTGGCGCCGAGTTCGATGTAGCGTTCGGGGTATTTGAGAAAATCGACGATCTCTTTGACCTCTTCTTTGGCTTCATCCACACCGGCAACGTCGTCGAATTTGACTTCGGGTTTTTCCGAATTGATCAGGCCGCTGGCTTTGCCCACACCGAGGATGCCGCCGCCCATGCCTTTGGTCATGCGCTTGGCCAAAAAGATCCAGATCGCAAAAAAGATCAAGATCGGCAGCAGCATGCTGATGAGTTCGTTGACAAATCCGTTGCCCATGACGCCGCTGTACTCGACGTGGTGCTCATCGAGCAGCGGAATCAGCGTCGGGTCGCTGGCGGGAACCTTTTCGGCGATGTAGCGGGTGGTCGCTTCGCCCTCTTTGCCCATCGCTTCGATGACGCTCGGGGTGATCTTGAGGGTGCCGATCTTGTCGTCACGGATGAGCGTTTTGATCTTGGAATAGCTCACCGGCACGGTGCGAATCCCCTGCTGGGACTCGATCATCGTACCCATGCCGCCCTGCTGGCCTATGAGAACCTTGAAGATCATAATGATAATGATCGAAAAGATCGCAAAAGCCAGGAGGGGGTTGTCATTGAAAAAGTTATTGTTTTTATTGTCGTTTGGACTGTTGGGGGGTGATGGTTGCATGGTTATCCTTTGGTATAGATCCGTGTGACCCACTCCTCTTTTTGCATACGCGCTACTGGGGTCATGTCGTTAAATGCGCGTGTAACTATAGACTCTTTTGTATCCAAAATACCTGAAAGGATCAAGATACCTCCGGGCGCCAGGGTCTGCATCAGCGGCGCAGCGATCGCGCGCAACACGTCGGCAACGATGTTGGCGATGATGCAATCGTATTGGCCACTTGCTTGATGGACGGAGCCCTCCCAGATCGCATCGCAGGTGGCTGCGTTGAGACGAAAATTTTCCTGTGCGCTCTTGATGGCCATTGGGTCGACGTCGCACAGCTCGACACGGGCGCCGAGCTTGTGAGCCGCCAGCGCGAGGATCCCGCTGCCGCACCCTACATCCAGGAGCCGCTGACCGGGCCGGACCCGCTCGCTGATCGCCTCCAGACAGGTGTGCGTCGTCGCATGGTGTCCCGAACCGAAGGCCAGCGCAGGATTGATGAGGATGTTGATCTTCTCGGGCGCAGGGGGATACCATTCGGGATGGACATAGAAGCGCCCTGCTTCGATCGGCTGGATTGCGTTTTGGTATGCCTCGATCCAGTCGATGCTCTCCTTCTCTTCGATCTGTATCTGAACTCCGACAGAGGGATCGAGCTCTTTGAGTGCATCGAGCAGAGGCGCGACCTCCTGTTCGGTGCGCACGATCACACGATCGGTACCGATCTCGACCCCCTCATCGATGATGCTGGCGATCAGATCGGCCACCGGTTCGACGAACGGTGCACGCACCGTGACGGTGAGTTCGGTGTACTTATCCTGCATGCGCAGCCTCAAACGCTTCGCGCAGATCGAGTGTGCCTTCGTAGAAGGCTTTGCCGACGATGGTACCGTCGATCCCGGCATCGATGAGAGCACGGATATCGCCCATATCTCTCAGCCCGCCGCTGGCGATCGTCTCGATGCCGCTGGCCTCCTGAATGGACTGGGTAAAGGCGATGTTGATCCCGCTCATCATGCCGTCGCGTCCGACATCGGTGCAGATGATCGCCTCCACACCGCAATCAGCAAACTCGCGCGCCAGATCCGTCGCCTTCATGTCGCTGGTCTGAGCCCACCCCTCGACCGCGACCATTCCATCGATAGCATCAATGCCGACAACGATGGGGTATCTGTTCGCCATCTCTTTAACAAAATCAGGATTTTTAACCGCAACCGAGCCCAAAATCAGCCGATCGATCCCCAGCTCAAGGTACATACGGATCGTCTCTTCGTCGCGGATACCGCCGCCGAGCTCAAGCTTCAGGTTTGTGTTGGCTCGGATGCGCCGAATCTGTTCCAGGTTTTTGGGCTCACCTGCAAATGCACCATTGAGATCCACCAGATGCACCCACTCGCTTCCTAGCTCTTCAAAGTGTTTTGCCACCTGCCACGGCTCATCGCTATAAATCTTGGCCGTATCCATGAGCCCTTTGCTCAGTCTGACGGCTTTGCCGTCTTTGAGATCGATCGCGGGAAGAATCGTCATCTGTATCTCCTCAAACAGGTAAAGTCTTTGATCTCAATCTCTTTTATGAAATGTTTGCTCATGGCGTTTCCTTACTGTTGGTTTCGACGGTGCTGTCGGGGACAGCACCCTACAGCTTTGTAAAATTTTCGATGATCTTCAAGCCATTATCGTGGCTCTTTTCGGGGTGGGGTTGAAAGCCGTAGATGTTGTCGTTTTGGACTGCTGAGGCGAATGCGTAGCCGTAATAGGTCGTGCCGATGGTGTACTGCTCTTCGGTGATGGCGTGAAATGAATGCACGAAATAGAGATAAAACGCCTCGGGCAGGTCGGCAAACAGGGTTGGGCGTTGGGCGTTGGGCGTTGGGGTCTGGGTGAACATTTCGTTCCAGCCCATGTGGGGGATTTTGAGCGGATGATCGAAACGGGTAGTGTCAAAGGCCACGACCTTGCCGGGGATCAGCCCCAGTCCGGCGTGTTGACCGAACTCTTCGCTGCTTTCAAAAAGCAGCTGCATCCCCAGGCAGGTTCCCATGAGCGGTTTGCCGGTAGAGGCAAATGTGCGGATCGCCTCGTCCATGCCCCGCTCCCGAAGATGCGCCATCGCATCGGGGAAGGCGCCCACGCCGGGCAGGGTAACGCGATCGTAATCGGCGAGCTTGTCCGGATCGCTTACCAACTCGGCCTTGGCGCCCACTTTGGTAAACGCGTTGATGACCGAGCCGAGGTTGCCCATGTTGTAATCGACGATGGCAATCATATGTTTTCCCCATGAAAAAGTGAACGGGAAACAGTAGATAGTGGATAGTGAATAGTGAATAGTGATTGGTGATTGGTCATCGGCACTTGGTGGATCACTGTGTTCCCTTCGTGGTTTGTTTGACTTGATTATACCTAAAAAGGGGTTTTAGCTCTCTGTGATTTGACAATCGAGTCGAAAAAATGTATCATTATGTATCTACTTCAAAAGGATGTATGATGCGAGTTACCATTCGTCGGTGGGGTAATTCGTTGGCGATGCGTATCCCTAAAGAGATTGCCAAAGAGCTCCATTTTGATGAAAATGTATCGGTTGAATTGATCAGCGAAAAGGGACGGTTGATTGTCAAGCCTTCCAAGCAGCCGCTCATAGATCGTCTGATTGCTAAGATCGACAAAGATAATGTTCATTCACCGATCGAAACCGGCGAGGCGGTGGGTCGTGAAACATGGTGACTATGTCCCCGATCGGGGTGAAATGATATGGCTTGATGTTACGCCGCACGCAGGCCATGAACAACGCGGCAGACGTCCGGCATTGGTTCTTTCACCTCGAAGCTACAACGCCAAAACCTCCCTGTGCCTTTGTGTGCCAATTACATCGAAAATCAAAGGCTATCCTTTTGAAGTCGTTTTGCCCGAAGGGTTGCCCGTACACGGTGCCATTTTATCCGATCAGCTCAAAAGCCTCGATTTTGTTGTGCGCGACGCCAGGCCCATTGCCCGCCTTCCCGATACACTCTTTAAGCGCGTTCAGCAATATGCCGGGGCTCTGATCGGGTAAATCAGTCGTCGTGTTTGGCTAACTCCACTTCGATGGCGTCGGCAAAGGGCTTTTTGTATCCCAGATCGGGCAGGCCGTCGCGCATCGTGGCGAGAAATCGACGATAATCCTCCTGTGTCAGTGTGCCGCGCAGGCGTTCGTATTTGAGAAAGAGCCAGTAGGTGTTGAGGACGTCGGATTGGCAATATTCGCGGATGGTATCGAGCTTGCCTGCGTAGTAGAGGTCGGTCACCTGGTCGCCACTGACGTCGTATTTGCCCGGGATGCCGGCCATGGTGCACACCGTATCGAGCTTGAGGTTGCGCACCGCGCCGAAGCTCCCCATCGAGTCGAGCAGATCGAGGTGAAAGTTTTCAGCATAGCGGTAGCGGTAGTTTGCCCATTTGGATTTGTTCAGTTGCGGGTTGTTCTGATCAAACCATGCAGGGAAGCTGATATTGTAACGCATAGCGCGCAGCAGCAGCATCGGCATATCGAACCCTCTGCCGTTGAACGAAACCAGACGGGGATTTTTGCTCTCGATGTAGCCGAAAAAATCACGGATAATCGCCTCTTCGTCATCCGCCCCTTTGCCAAAATCTCCCACCTTGACAAAACGGCCGAAGCTATCGGCAATCACGGCCGAAAGCGCTACAACACGGTGGTACGGAAGGGGCAAAAAGGTCGTATTGTGTGCCTGCGCATACTCCTCCTGCGCTTTGTCGATGGCCGCGTGATCGTCCAGCCCCGCGACGTCAAAGTGTTGACGGATCAGCGCAACATCAGGGATCGTCTCGCAGTCAAATACGCAGATCATTTGGGTCTCCTTTTGGTGTGTTTTTTTCGGTCGGGGAACGGATGAGCAGAGAGCAGATGGAGTCGAGAGCGGATGGTGGCGATGGTCGTCTCGGGAACGCCATAATCACGCAAGGTGGCATCCACACGGGCAAACCGCTCCGAGGTTGCTTCGATGACCGATTGCATGAAACGCTTCTCGAGCCCGAAGCGATACCCCACAGCAGCCAGATCGGCAGTGGTGATGTGGTTGGCTTTGGCATTGATCAGC
>CAZWMZ010000194.1:0-4749 GCA_964634965.1 uncultured Nitratifractor sp.
CAAAAAGTTCATGGGAACGGGCAAAAAGTTCTACAAGATCACCGGCGAGCGTTTCTATACCGGCATTCTCTACGACTACTTTGGTCAGTGGCCGACCTATTCGCCCAGCGTGTTTAACTTCTATGATGACGATTTTGTTCCTGATACCTATGAGTTCAAGGTGCGAGGATTTGTCGCACCCGAACTGGAGATTCTCACGGCCAAATATGCCGTCAATACCAACAACAATGTGCTGGAGATCATCACCAGTAATGCGTTGCAGGCGAAGTACAACGCCAAGACCAACAAACGCATCTCTCCCGATCACGATGGCGCCACCGATCCGATGGTTCGCAGCGACAATCCTTTTGGTGCGCGCGGGGTTTTCCTCTACTTTGACTACAAAGAGAGCATGGCGATCTTCCGACGATTTATGGGCAACAAACTGGACAAAAAACCCACTGACAGCGAGGCAATGGTTGCAGCCATTGTCGATCATCTCTCCCAAAAACTGCTGGGCAGAAAACTGCCCGAGACGATTCGAGATATGATCATACAGGAGTACAAGGGCAACCACTTTCCTGGCAGGTTCTATACCTACAGTGATCTCAATAAAGAGTATCATCTGACGCGATACTGGGTCGCTCCGATCGCCATGGCGATCTATCAGACCGATGCGTTTATGGTGCAATAAGGAGCCGAATATGCAATCATTAAACCGACGAGATTTTATCAAACTGAGTGCCGGGGTGAGTGTCGCATCGTTCGTGTGGCCTGGAGAGCTTTTAGCCAACGACGGCAGCAGCTTTAATGATTTTAAAGCGCTGGTTGTCGTCGAGCTTGGTGGCGGGAACGATGCGCTCAACATGTTTATCCCTGCAGACGATGCGAGCGGCAGCACCACCGGCTACGATCAATATGCCAAAGCCCGCACACAGGCCGTGCGGATTGCAGACAACGACCTGATGGGCGCACTGCGGAGCGCGATCAACAACGGTGCGTTGGAGTTTGGCAGCGCTTCGGCCAACCCCTACTATGCCAGTGGCGATATTCGCCAGAGCTACGTCAAAGGATTTTATCGCCTGGACAAGGCCTTTAAAAACCGTGTGGCCGTTCATGCCATGATGCCCGAAATCGCCTACTGGCTCGACCGGGGCAAAGGCGCTATTGTCCAGAATGTCGGTAGCATCATCGCCCCTTCGACCAAAAGCGATCTGCGCAGCGGCAAGGTCGAACGGCCTCCTTTTCTGTTTGCCCACAATCAACAAGCGCGCCGTGCGCGCATCGGTCAGGCGCACTCGATCAGCATCCCGACCGGATGGCTGGGTCTTGTTGCCGATGCCTGGCGCGACATCAACCCCAGCACGATCTACGCCCAAAACATCAACCTCTCCAAATACGGCAAATTTAAGATGTTTTTTGGCAACGAAACGATGCCGATGACCTACAGCAGCAGAGGGCCGACAGGCTTTAAAGATCTGCGTGCAGATATGCACAAAAGCATCGATGACCTCAACGGCGATATGTTTGCCAATCTCTATCGTCAGACGCAAAAGGCGATCATCCTCCAGACGGAAAAGACGGTTCAGGACTGGGCGGGTGTCAGTGGCAGCAACGATCCTTTTGCCAGCTTGAGCGATGTCTATGGCAATCCAATGGTAAGCAACGGCGTCAACAAAAAACCCTCGACCGCTCAGTATGGCCTCGACAAGAGCGTCAATGTCAACTTTATCGATGCCTTTATGACAGCTGTCAAGTTGATCAAGATCGCCAAAAGTGAGGGACTCAAAAGGGTAGCGATCTCGATCACACTTGGTGGATTTGATCAGCACTCAACGCAGGCAACGACCCATCCTCAGCGGATACGCGGCTTCAGTCTGGGGGTGGATCGCCTGATGAAAGGGCTCGAAAAGATCGGTGAGCTGGACAATACGACGATGTTTACCGTCAGCGAGTTTGCCCGTTCGACCGGCAGCAATGCCGACGGAACCGATCACGCCTGGGGTGGAGCGCAGCTGGTACTCGGCGGTGCAGTACGCTCGGGCAACTACGGCACCTTTCCCGATCTGACCCTCGGGGGCGATCAGGACTATGCAAACAAAGGCCGACTGATCCCCACGACCTCCTTTTCGCAGTACTATGCGACGCTGCTGAAGTGGTTTGGAGGCGACAACGCTCTGATCCAGAAGGCGCTGCCGGAGATTGTTAATTTTAGCACCAAAGATTTGGGTTTTATGAAAACATAGAATTTTGGGGCCCATCCCCAAAGGAGAAAAAATGAAAAAATTATTAACCCCAGTAGTGGTTGCAGTCGCGCTTGTGACATTGAGCGGGTGTGATTTTGACTTTGGAGATCTGTTTAATTTTGGCTCTTCTGATCAGAATAAGACTGAATTGAAGGAGGGGACGCCCACAACCGGCCCATCGGACCCCTCGCGCCCCTCCGTCGATACGTCGGATGATGATACCTATGATCCTTACAACGATCGCCGCGACTATATTCCTGTCGGGGAGAAGCTCACCTACGCTATGGCGTACCGTTTTTTGAATCTGACAACATTCGGTGCGACCAAAGAGGAGGTTGAGGCGTTGCGCAAACTCGGTGTGGAGAAGTGGATTGACAAGCAAATGAGCTACGACTACGACCCCAAAACCGACAGCCTGACCTATGCATGTCTGGCGCAATCGAAATACATCAATCCTCAGGGATACAACCACCCCATAGAGTACTACTTCAAAGAGGATACAACCCAGAGTATCCCGCCCAAGCGCAACTATCCCTATGCGTTTCGAGCCTATTTTTATGGCAACTGGTTTCGATTTGCGATTCACAATCCCAAGCAGTTACGCTTACGCGTAGCGTATGCGCTGAGTCAGATCATTGTCGCAGCCGATTCGAATCACATCTTCGGTGATCGCTACTCGGCATTGAGCGCCTACTATGACCTGCTGATTGAGCACGCTTTTGGTCGCTACGGCGATCTGCTCAAAGCGATCTCCACCAACCCTGCGATGGGATACTACCTGACCTTTTATGGCAACCAGAAAAAGTACAAAAACAGCAAAGGCGAGTGGGTCTATCCCGACGAGAATTACGCCCGGGAGATCATGCAGCTCTTTTCGATGGGACCGGTGGTGCTCAACGACGACGGTACGCGCTATACGCGACTCGTCAATGGCGTACATCAGCCCGTCGTGACCTATACCCAGAAGGATGTCAATGAGATGGCGCGGGTCTTTACGGGACTCGATTTTCGATTGAGACAATCGGGCTTTGGTCAGGGCGGATACTACCGGGGCAGCGATACGATCCACACGATGCAATGCTTTGATACATACCACGACAGCGAAGCCAAGACGGTACTGGGTCATACCATTCCTGCCGGAGGGGATTGCTATGAGGACATCGATCGTGCTGTCGATATCCTGATGGAACAGCGCAACGTGGCACCTTTTATCGTCAAAAAATTGATCAAACGTCTGACCAAATCCAACCCCCAGCCTGACTATATCCGGCGAGTGGTCCGGGTATTTAATGACAATGGCCACGGCGTCAAAGGTGACCTCAAAGCGGTCGTCAAAGCGATTTTACTCGATCGTGAGTTGTGGGAAGCGAACAGTGAGCTGGCCAATCTCCGGGGCAGCAGAACCCTCAAATTCAAGGAGCCGCTGTTGGCTGTGACGCAGATCATGCGCGTTCTGCACTCTCAACCGATGCCCAAATGGCACATCAACATGTCCGACAATGGCGGCAGCGGTATCCCTATCGACAAGACCGTACTGCACCAACCCTTCTATCTGATGGGCCAAAAGTATGAGACGCTCAACCAGGGACCCGCTCAAGCACAATCGGTCTTTGGATTCTACAGCGATGATTATATCCCCAGTGACAGCGATGAGTTTGCCAACAGGGGCATGACGGCTCCGGAGGTTCAGATCCAGTCGGATGGCTTCTTTCCTGCGTACAACAACTACATTGAACGCATCTTTTTAAATTACGAAAAAAATTACATACTCAATCCCTATGGAGGGCCAGGATTTCGGAAATTCACTTCCCTTGAAGATTACGGTATGTTCCTGGACAACAACGGTGAGAAATTTCTCCTCGACATGGGTGAGTATTACCGCCTGGCCGAAACGATCCTCAAGCAGGAGACCGGCAAGTCGCTTGACGAATCGATCAAACAAAGGAATCCGGAGCTGAGTGCTACCATCAAAGAGAAGGTCACACGGGCCATTGTCGAGAAACTCAACAGAGAGTTTTTAGGCGGCCTGATGTCGAAAGGTATGAAACAATATTTGATCGACAACTTTACGGAGCGGATCGGTTTCCCAAAGATGAGCAACATCCGAGAGTTTCACTTCCTGTATCTGGCCAAGATGATGCAGATACTGGTGACGTCTGAAGAATTTATGGTAGAGTGAGGATAGAGAGATGTTACAACGTAGAGAGTTTATAAAGAACACCGGGTTGTTAGGATTGGCGGGAGGATTGCTTCCCTCGTTGCTGCAGGCGGATGCTCCTGCATTCAGTGATCACAAGGCGCTGGTGGTGGTCTATCTCAATGGCGGCAACGATGGGGTCAATACCTTTATTCCGATCGGCGGCGGCAATGACGAATATGGTTACAATGCTTATCTGAAGGCTCGAGAGGCCATTGCAGTCAAAAACAACGATCTGGGCAGCAAGCTAAAGTCGGCGCTCAACAGCAGTGGACATATCGATTTGACGCCCGACAGCGGCAATCCATACTACCAAACCGGCAACAG
>CAZWMZ010000195.1:0-2128 GCA_964634965.1 uncultured Nitratifractor sp.
CCATGAATCTGCTTTTGATCAAATCGAAGTTGTGCTCATAGGCTGCATCGTAGAGCTTGTTGTTCCAGCGCAGAGGATCCACGGCGGGCATCGTGCCGTACTGGCCACATGTGCGTGCCTTGGAGCGCGCTTTGTTGATCGCATCCAAAAAGGCTTTTTGAGTCGCAGCATCGAGACGAACAACCTGATAGTCTGAAGGATCATCGATCGCAGTGACATCAGGAGCCTTGTAGGTCGTGCCGCTGCCAGGATGATTGTCTTTGGAAGGAACACTCGGATGCGCGATCTCGACGACACCATCGTGGACACAACGGATATTGGCTCGACCCACGAAATTGATCGGATCGCCCGCTTCACCCCCATGGATTTCCGCCCCTTTGGCGGTACGGATGTAGCCTCCAACGGCGATGTCAGCTTTGCAATGCTCAAACGCTTGTGCGGGGCGAAAACCAGCCTGATTCAGCAGACGGTGAAAGAGCCTCAGTTCGTCCATGGTCGGCAGACGCCAATCCGACAGACCGGCATAGGTGAGATTTTCGCACCGTGCACTTGCCTTGTCGGGGGTGTTGTGTCCGATACCGCCATTTTGCCAGGTCAGACCCAGCTCGGTATCGACAACAATCTTGCGTTGTGTATCGATCAGAAAGCGACTGTCGTCTGTTTCAGTGTTCTCCTGCGAGGGGTTTGCTTCGGTGTTCTCCTGCGAGGGGTGCGTTGTCGTAACATTTCCCTCCTGAAGCAACAAGTCCAGCCCCAGACCTTCGCATCCGGCCAGCCAGAGAGCAGAGAGGACTGTTATCCAAAAAGTTATCAGGGGTTTCATGTGGGTATTCTCCTCATTTGTCGATGTTGGGTTTTGTATGGACCGTATCGCACTCATAGCCTCTGAGAAAAGATGCTGCGATACCATGCGCACTTGAAAGCATGGCCGCAACCGACCCAAACGCACAACACAGCACGCAAGCCGTCTCATACTCAAAGGTGGGCGTGACATACGCTCCTTACCGGGGTGCTCCTGATTCCAAGATCACCAGCTCAATGGATTTGCCCAATGTACCGAACAGACTCAAATGCCAGGGAGAAGCGATCCGGGAGATGCCTCTGGCGGCCCGGCTGACTCCGATTGGAGCCCCGTGGCTTTCCGTCCCCGCCTCACAACGGGTTTGGCTTTTGCATTGGCAGTACATCTATTGTGACTATAGCAGGAATCTGCTTAGACTACTTTTAACCCATATCTCGAATAGAATTCTTCGAATCTGTGTCGTACTTGAACCCAAATCCCGAAATAGAAATTCATAACTATGCACCATCATCGCATCCAGGGACTTTGCGTAAAATCATCCGCACCTTGAGCCCTGCCCACCGTTTTTGGTATAATGCCTTATTGCAACACCACCAATTAACTACGTTGGGACTCACTAAACGTAACACCCTCGAAAGGAGCCTCATCATGCGCCGAGCAGTTGCGCTGTTCTGGATCTCGGCTCTCATGGTCGCCGTCGCCGGTGCTGTCGAGACGGTACATCTCGACCGAGGCGAAGAGCGTTTGCCATATCTAAACCACCTTGCGCTCAAGGATTTTCATTTTGCCTGGGATATTCGCTATCTGGAGATCTTCAGCTTCGAAGCCACCTCGCGCAACGGTGCACGCTTTCGCCTCGATCCCAAAACCAAAACCCATACCCTGCTGCGCATCGGCACCTATCCGCAAACCGCCGCGACCCGCAAAGCACGCCGATGGCTTATGCGCGCGATCCTAAAACGCAACTATTTCTGGAAGAGTCGCTACCAGCCTCCGGGTGACATCTATGGTTTTACGACGCTGCAGTTTGCCACCGGCGACGGTCGACTCAAAGCGATCGAAACCCAAGATGAGATTCGCCAGATGCTCGGCACCATCGACAACCATGCCAAACTCCAGCTGTGGCTCTACGCCCTCAATCGCACCGGAGCCTACAGCGCCAAACGCACCCGTGATGGCTATCGCATACGCTACAGCTATGTCGATCCGTTCAGCTGCTACTACGAAGAGTATTTTCTCTACCTCAACGCCAAAACCGGCACCATCTCCGAGCCAAAATGGATCAAAAAATATGCCGTCAAAGGATGCAACATTATCCAGATGTAG
>CAZWMZ010000196.1:0-2712 GCA_964634965.1 uncultured Nitratifractor sp.
AAGTCGGGCTCACCTGCAGAGAAGCTGATGACATCTTTGCCCTGCGTTTTGAGCTCGCGTGCCAATGTTGAAACGGCAATGGTTGCCGAGGGAGAGAGTGTTCGAATGCGACGGGAAAGCATGATATGACCTTGTGGAAAAAATCGTAGGGTAATTATACCCAAATCCTGAAACAGGATTCTTTGGCTGCAGGGATCTGGCTCATCCTGCAAGCGGTTTTGCGCGCCTGTAACTTATCGAGACAGGTCGATCGAAGCATCCCAAAAGGAAAATCGCAGGTAGGTATCGACAATCGAGGCATAGCTTAGTGGCCCCTCAAACGCATAGGAAACCATTGTCGTTGCAACCGGAGCGCGATAGAGTGCCTCGAGAACCTCTACATATGCGCTCGGCAAAAAGGGGCGGATCGTCTCCAAATCGCGCATCAGATCGGCACGATACGCTTCGATGGGATCCTGACCTCGGTATTCGCGATCGATCGTTTCGCGATCTGCTTCGTCGGCCGCTTCGACCATGCGCCGAAAGATAAAGTCGTTCATGGAACGCGCCAGGATTTCGGCTTCGTCCTCATCCTCCCACACCATTGCAATCCAGGTTTCGTCTGGATGCTCCTGTGTGCGAAAGAGGGCGTAGAGATTGCCCTCGTCGCCTTTGGCAAACGGGACGATGGTAAAGGCATTGGTGTCCCACTCCTGTGGCGGGCGGTAGGCGACGATCTTTTCGGGGCTCAGCATCACCAGATCGCCCCCGGAGTGAAACAGAGCAGGTGGATGGGCGTGCAGTTTGGGATAGATGTCGCGTTTCCAGTCGACCCCTTCGGGCAGTGGATCGGGATAACCACCCATCCAGTCGAGCATCCCCGCCCGAAAAAGGCGTACAAAATCCTCCGGCAGTTCCATGCCGCAATGCGTAGCTATCTCGTCTATCCAATCCATAATTTATACTCCTTGGTGCCAATAATGAATTGGGAATATAACATACTTTTTCTTGTTTGAGTTATAATTGCATATGCCCTTACGCAGGAGATTGCACACATGACCAAATCCCACTGGACCGACGTTGTCTCACTGGCTCTTATCGGCAGTGCCTTTGTTTTGCCTGAGCCTTTTCATGATCCAATGCTCTATGGCGGACTCTTTGCGCTCTCGGGTGCGGTGACCAACCAGCTGGCCATCCATATGCTCTTTCACCGTGTGCCAGGCCTGTATGGATCCGGTGTCATTGAGCACAACTTCGAGCGTTTCAAGACATCGATCCGAACCATGGTGATGGAGCAGTTCTTTACGATCGAGAAGATTAACGCCTTTTTGGATGAAAAAGAGCAGCAGATGGATCTATCACCCCTGGTCGAATCGGCCGATTTTAATCCGGCGTTTGATGCACTCAAAAGCAGTGTCTTAGAGTCGAGTCTGGGGCAGATGCTGCAGATGTTTGGCGGTGAATCGGCACTTGAACCGATGCGCGAAGGATTTAATCGCAAGCTCAAGAGCGCCGTCAGCGGCATTGTCGCCTCTGAGGCCTTTGTGCGCCAGTTGCAGCACCACGTCCGACACTCGACCTTCAGCAGCGACCTGATGGCACAGATCGAACAGATCATCACCCGACGCATGGAGGAGCTGAGCCCAAAGATGGTCAAAAAGATGGTCTTTGACCTGATGGACGAACACCTCGGCTGGCTGGTTGTCTGGGGCGGGGTGTTTGGTGGGCTGATTGGGGTGGTTTCTTCGGTGGTGCTTGGTGTTTAGTGTTGAGTGTTGAGTGTTGAGTGTTGAGTGTTGAGGTTGAAGGTGCCTGGAACTAAAATTTCCAGGTTGAGGGTGCCTGGAACTAAAATTTAAATTTCTGATCCAAAATATACACGAAGCACAACCGTACCTGTACTGACAACACATTTACAAAAAAGCTAAAATGACTCAAGCGCCAAGCCGAAAGCAGAAAATCATCGCTGCACCTACGGGTGCGACTCAAATTTGACGCAAAGCCTTTGAATACGAGCATGGCGCAGATTCGAAGAATTCTATTTCGAGATTTGGGATTTTGAGCCAAACCTGCAATATGCTATAATAACAAAAAAGTACAGGAGTTTTGCGCATGGTTAGCATGATGTATATGCCCGCATTTGATACCAACCACATCCAAAAAACCATCATACAACCCCTCAGTGCCTATGAGAAAAAACAAAACTCCACATCGCTCAAAGAGATACAAGACGCCATACGCATCGCGCAAATGATGGTTGCAGGCTTTCGAGACATCCTCGACCAACTCAATTTCGATGAAGAGAAATTGCGCACCCTGCAATACAGCCTCGACGACAACTACGACACCATCAGTGCGCAACTGAAGCAGACCAGCGACCCCGCAACACGTGAGATGATCGACACCCTCCTCACCCACATGGCAAAACTCGACATGGAAATCGGCGATTTGATCTTGGAACATCGCCATGCAAGTTGAATTTGACGCCAAATACGAACGGAGCAAACGCAAAATTGCCCGTCGCATCGAGCCAAAAAAGATCGAACAAACCGAAATCCTCTTTCAATCCGACCCAACCCATCCAAGCCTCCAACTCAAACAGATCTCATGCCGACGCGACAAACACAAGCGATCAATCCGTGTTTTAGGAAATGAAGGATTTCGTATCCTCATAAGCATTCGCGAAGAAACAGCCTACTTCCAAGACATCATGGATCACGACAAATACGACCG
>CAZWMZ010000197.1:0-3456 GCA_964634965.1 uncultured Nitratifractor sp.
GACGTAACTAAGAAAGTAGGGGTTGTAGGCAATCGACTGAAGACTGCGGGAGAGATCATCGAGGTACAGATCGATAAAGCGGCGTTTCCCATCCATTTGCAGATAGGTTTCGGTGCGGAACTGTTCGCGCTCTTTTTTGTCAATCATCCAGTTGCTCAAGAGAAAAAAAGCGATCAGTAAAATCAGCCCGAACAGAAAAAAGAACGTCGCAAGTACAATGGCGAACCGCTTGCGACTGACCGGGAGTGAAGGGCTAAAGGGCAATTTTGTATCCTGCACCGCGATGGCTGGTGATGAAGTTTTCATCGAGTTTGTCGCGCAGTTTTTTGATGGTGGTGCGTAGTGTGTTTTCGTTGATGGGTTGATCTTCCCAGAGATAAGTCTGGATACTCTCCTTGGAAACAATTTCGTTTTTGTGCCGTAGCAGCAGATAGATCAAGGCGCGCTCTTTGGGGTTGAGGTGGACTTCACTCCCTTTGTAAAAGAGTTTTTCCTGATGCATGTCGTATGCATAGCGTTCGGTGATGTTGATCAGGTGCGAAGCGTCTTGTTCGACCAGATGGCGGATACGGATCTCGAGCTCTTCGATATCGAACGGTTTGCGAACGTAGTCGTTGCATCCGATTGCATAGGCCTCTTTGAGGGAGGCCAAATCGCTCATGGCGGTGATGAAGATCGCCGGTGTTGCGATAGAATAACCTCGCAACTCGCGCAACACATCCAGCCCATTGAGTCCGGGAGTGTTGATATCGAGCAGCATCACGTCGTATGCGGAGGGATCGATGTTGTCCACGAGGGTTTGGCCGTTGTCGTACCAGATGACCTTGTGATCGAACAGTTCGAAATAGTTACGGATCTGTTCGGCGATGAGGGTGTCGTCTTCGAGCAGCAGGATTTTCATGTTGCGCCCCCTCTGTGCCGGTGATACTGTTCGCATTGGCGGTTTTGGCGGACCCATTCGGTGTAGTCACTCACGATGATGTCGGCGACGGTGTATTTGAGCCCGGTGGCATCGCCACGGATACCGTACAGACGGACATTGAACGTCACATAGCGTCCACAACACGATACGCGAACGTCCTCAGGGAGCATCGTCATGGCGTACGCGGCCGCATCGTAATCGGCGAACGGCTCGCCCAGCAGGTCGTTATAAGCGTTGAAGGCCTGAACCTCGCTCAAACGATCGGGTTCGCGTATGAGCAAGTGGTATTCCCGCACGCCCGTTCCCCAGTTGCGTACCTGCCACAATCCCGGTCGTACGGGGTAGCTTCGTTTGTTGCCGGCAACACGCAGTGCATCGGGGCGCAGATAGGTTGTCGCGTCTTGTTTGCGCAGTCCCATCGTTTCGAGTGAGGCGATTGATGGTAAAAAGGGGATATGAGCGGCGGTAAAATACTCATCGACAAATTCGGTGAACGCCTCATCCGCCGGCGCAAATGTGGCTGCGGTATAGTCGTCGTGGCATGTCGGCATACGTGCCGCGATGCTGAAAAACGGCACGATCACGAGACTAATAGCACGTCGGAATACTCTCCGAGTCATTGGCGAACTCCTGTAAAAACGCGAGCAGTCGATCGTGCTCTTGGGCAAACTGCGGACTTTTGAGGTAGGCGATGATCCCTTCGGTACCGTTTTCGTCGGTGTGCAGTTCGATCAGCTCTTTCGCACCATTCTTCAGCAATGCTTTCCATTCGGTAGCCGTAGCCATATTGCCGCCGATTTTTCCCGAGCCGTGACACGACCCGCACGCCTTGAGGTAGTAGCGTTGGCCCACTTTCTCCTGTGTGACGTGCGGGGCGTGCGATTTGGCTGCGGTACCCTGTATGCCGATCGTCGCGATGAACAGCATCAAAAGGAGGGTGCGATTCATGGTCGTCTCCGATACATTTTGCTGTAGAGCTTGTCGAAACGTTTGAGTGCTTCTTTGCCCCACTGTATAAAATCGTCGGGACCCCAATAGCCGTAGACAATCATGTGTTTTTTCCCTTTGCGATAGAGCTTTTCTTCGCGCGGTCCCATATAGACAAACGCTGGCGTCATGCTGACGATGAAACGCTCGGGTGCTTGATCGGACGCCCCCTCTTCGATGCTGTCGCTTCCGGTGGCTACATCGAGGCTGAGTCGAACGAAATGTTTGGCTAAAAAGTTGGCGACTTTGGGATCAGGAAAGACCTTTTCGATCATTTTAGGACAATAGTAGCACCGGCGCGAATGGAGAAACAGAATGATTGGCTTGCCTTCGGCGAGCGCCTTCTCTTTGGCTTCGGTGAGGTTATCCATCCAGCCCAATTGAGCCGGCGTGAGCAGATCGGCGCGCATCGTGATCGCAAGCAGCAAAACGATCCAAATTGTCCGTACCATTTTCGGCTCCTTTGGGATGATTGTAAACCATTCCCCCTTAAATCGGTTTGAAGCCGTACCGTAAAATAGGGCACTTTTCGGGCACTTTAAAAAATAGCTGAAAAAAAACTAAAAAAAAATACCTCAATGGGCACTTTATAGGCACTTAAAAAAACTATAATATGTGCAGAGGTTGAATGCATTCGAATCGGTCGGATGTCGCCTCGAGCAAACCGAAGGCTGAATGCCAAGGAGGAAACAATGGTTGCGAAACTCAGGATCGCCGTTTTGGCGATGGTTGTGACGAGCGCATGGGGTTTCTCCGCCGAGATGACGCACGAAAAAGGGACGACCGCACCGGTCAAAAGCGTCAGCGGAGGGGATAGCTGTGTGAAGTGTCACAAAGGTATCGAGTCGATCCGCGATCCCCAATCCGACATGATGCAACAGATCGTTGCCATGGGAAAAGGGTGGGGCGACTCGGGTGGGTGTACGGTCTGTCACGGGGGGAATCCCGAGGCCGGTACGCCTGAAGAAGCGCACAAAGGTGCCCCCAAAGCTCATGCGGGCGGTTTGGCCGAATTCGTGCGTGACCCGGGCAGCTTCTGGATCATGGACAAAACCTGCGGCATTTGCCATGCCGATACGGTGGCCAACATGAAAAAAGGCCTCATGGCGACCGAGGCGGGTAAAATCCAGGGGAACCTCCATTCGTGGGGAACCGAACCGACCAAAAAGGTCAAATTCGCCAACTACGACGTCAAAGACGAAGACGGAAAAACGCCGGCATGGGGAACCGATGCCTATAAAAAATATATGGTAGCGATGATCGACAAATTTCCCGATCAATTCCCCACTGAACTCAAACAACTCCCCCTTCCGCCCCAAAGCGAAGCGGACATCAAACAAAAACCGGGCGAGAGCGACGAAGCGTACAAAGCGCGCGTAGCCTACCATGCGTCGATTACCTATCAACGCAGCGATTGCCAACGGTGCCACATCGGTGTACGCGGACGCAAAGGGCGCGGCGACTGGCGCGGTATGGGGTGTTCGGCTTGTCACGTACCCTACGGCAACGAAGGGATTTACGAAGGGGGCGATCCCAATATCGACAAA
>CAZWMZ010000198.1:0-4070 GCA_964634965.1 uncultured Nitratifractor sp.
AGTGGCTCCGGATGCTGGATTCGAACCAGCGACCAAGCGGTTAACAGCCGCCTACTCTACCGCTGAGCTAATCCGGAACGGGATAGAATCACATCTCATCGGGTGAAATGTGAGTGGGATTATAGTCAAAAATTCCTTGGATGTCAAGGGTGTCTCGAAGGTGTCTCGAAAAATAGATCGTATGTGTGAGTTTTAGAGATTCCTTTGAGAAGTCCTCAAAGATTTCGGTCTGGAACTGTAAAAAAAGTAACGCCTGCTGAGTCGGTCTGTACGATCTGGTGTGTGTCGATGAGGTGCTGGAGGCGTTGTTGGCTGGGCGCATCGAACAGCAGGGTTATGTCGTCGGGGGTGAGCGGTCGCTTGGAGAGGGTCGCGAGGATGGCGGCATCCTCATACGATGCGGGCAGGGCGTCGGCCTGATGGCGGTGTGCGATGTGGATGGGCAGGGTCGGGTCAAATTGGCGGGCGATCTCGATCAGGCGTGTGTAGCTGACTGGCTGAACGTCATAGGCTGGCGGGCGATCGATCGTGCCAAGATCGATGCGATCGGGTCGGAGGGTCAGCAGATAGTCGTTGAGCGCGGCGATCTCATGGGCGGTATCGTTGAGACCGGCGACGATCAGTATCTCGAGGATCAGCGCACGGGTGTAGCGGGCGCGAAAGGCGAGCATGCCCTGCTGAATGGTCGCAAGCGCGATGCCCTCATGGTGGCGGTCGAGGCGCCTGAAGCAGCGCGGTGTGGCGCAATCGAGTGAGAGCTTGACGGTGTCGATTTTGGCGAGGGTCTTCTGGATCGCTTCGTCGGCGATGGTGCTGCCGTTGCTCAGGATCAGCGTGCGCCATCTGCCCTGAATCGCGCGTATCCGATCGACCAGGGTATCCAGGTGAGGGTAGAGGGTCGGTTCGCCGTTGGCCGTGAGGGTCAGTACGTCGATATCAGGGTAGCGTTCCAGCGCCGTCTGGATGGCGGCGAGAATGGTCTCGGGCGGCACCACGTCGCTCTGTGTCGATACGGTGCGTGCCGGTGTGAGCTCGCAGTAGAGACAGTCGTAGTTGCACTGTTTGGTCTCGGGGCTTAGATCGACCCCCAGCGAGCGCCCAAAGCGGCGGGAGACAATGGGTCCAAATACAATCGCCATGACAGAGGGTCCTTCCTGAAAAACGGTTTGGGGTCAGTATACCGTTTTGAGCTGATGGTTTGCAAATTTGAGGAGCCTTTTTGCGTCGTGACGGGTCTCGAAGTGAAGCTTACAGGGATTTATGCTACAATTGATCGATGCAGGATGAGCAAGAAGCACCTGCCTGTTTCGGGGCAGAGAAGATGGCGCTCGGGCACACAACCTGCAACGACAAAAACACGCACAGAAGAGGAAACGACCCATGGGCAAAAAAGAGAACGAGAACAATATCGAACAGATTCGGGACCTGATCCTGGGTCCCCAGCTTCGGGAGTTTCAAGAACGCTTTGAACGTTTCGAAAAGGAGCTGGAGCGTCGCGAGCGTGAACGGATGCATCAGGCTGAAGCGGAGATTGCGAAGCTGAAGCGGCGGATGGATCGATCGCTTGAAACGCTCGAGGCACGTCTGGACCGTCTCATGGAAAACAGCAGCAAGGATCGCTCCAAACTCAAAAAGATGATCCATGCCTCTGACGAATCGCTCCGCGAGATGCTTGATCAGCACAAACAGGTGGTTGCACACCGCCTGAAGCGGTTGCGCAAAGAGGTGCGCGAGGAGCACCGACGACATGCCAAAGCAACGACACGTCTGGAGCATGAAATTTTGCAAACGGTTTCGGAACAGATACGCCAACTCGAAGAGGGCAAATTAGCACGAGAGGAGATCGCACAGGTCTTGCTGAGCGCTGCGGTCGAGTTGCAGAGTGCTGACAAGCAGACATTGATTGAGTACATCCCGGAGACCAAGGAGAAACACGCTGGAAAAAAGAACCGAAAGCTATGAAGCGCTCCGCTCGCTGCTGATTGGCGAGGAGCGAGAGCAGCTGCGTCAGATTGAGATACGTCTCCAGGAACTGGAGTTCGAGACACACGACCGGTTGGTACTGTTCCAAAAAATCGCCCCGTTGTTTGACCGATTGCTTGAAAAAAAACTTCGCGAAAAAGACACGCGTACCTTCAAACTGCTGACCCAATACATGACCCGCGCGATCGAGGAGAGCAGCCAGGGGGAACGGCCGGAGCTCGAAGCGGCTTTGCGTCAGGCGATGACGCCGATGCTGGCGCGTACGTTCCGGGACAACCAGGAGAAGATGATCGATGCTCTCTATCCCATCATGGGCGGCATGGTCTCCAAATACGTCGCGCAGTCGTTTCGGGAGCTGGCCGAGCGGATCAATCATCGCATCGAGGAGGGGGTGAGCCTTCGCCGCCTTCGGCGCAAACTCAAAGCCGGAGCGAGTGGCGTCAGCGAGGCGGAGTTGCTGATGCGTGAGGGGACACTGAGCCGTATCCTGGCGCTGATGGTGATCCACAAAGAGAGTGGTCTGCTGATCGCCGAAGCCTCTACCTCGGAACAGGGTTTTGACGATCCACATCTGGTCGCTTCGATGGCCAGTGCTGTCAAAGATTTCATCAACGACTGGTATCAGAGCCACAACGAGAGCGAAACTTCGGGCGTGGAGATCCTCAGCTACGGTGACGCGACGCTCTACATCGAAAGCGCAGGGTCGGTCTATATCGTTGCGTTTCTGGATGCCGAACCCGATGCGAAATTGCGCAAAGGTATCCAGGAGCTTTTTGCCGATCTGGTTCAAAAATATCGTGACTTTTTTCAGGCATTTGATGGGGACGATTCGGACGAAGAGATCGCCTGGATCCGTCACAAGCTGGAGCGATTTCTGTCCGAAAACAATCCATCCGTCTCTGGTACCTCTGCAGCAGCACGCCCCTGGCTGCGCTATATCCTGTGGATCGTGGTGCCGCTGCTGCTGGCATGGTACGGGACCTACCTCTATCGTGGCCCCTGGCAGGCATGGCAGATGGAACGACGCATTCGGCAAGAGACGCATCAGCCGATTGAGGTGAGCTATCGTGACGGGGCCTTTTATCTGCTGGGGGATGTCGCTTCGTTTGCACAGCACCGACGTATCCGAGCGCTGGTGGACGGATCGGTGTCGCGCCCCATCGTTGACCGCCTCCATCTGTCGCTCAAGGAGATGGATCGCTATGCGCATACGATCCACGCTGCACTCCAGCACTCTGTCCACGAGACCAATCGCACGTTCGATTCGGCCGCGCGGCGCTACGTCGATCGTGCGCTGAAGCCGATCGATCAGCGGATCGCAACGCTTACGCAGCAGCTTCGTGCATTGCGTGAGCGCAACAGCAGCGATCCAGAGATGATCAAGAGCCTTCGGGCACTCTCTGCCGATGTCGCCGCCTTGCGCGACCAGATGCGGCGTTGGCACACCCGCACCCAGCCTCCTCCCAAACCGTCTCAGCCAACGACTGCGCAACTGCGTCGCTCTGCTGTCAAAAAGCTGGCCAATGCGTTTGCTGGTACGCCGGGATTTGATCCTGAAACAGGGGCGCTGGACTGCATCCAAAAGCCGCTGTTTGCACGTGGGGGCGTCGCGGTATTGCCTCGTGCGCGCTCCTATCTGGATGGAGAGTTGCGTCGATACATCACGACATTGCTGGATGATCCGGCAATCCGGGCGCATCTGCGTGCCATTGTGATCGAAGGGCACACCGACCGTACAGGAGATGCCAAGATCAACCGACAGATCTCATGGCAACGCGCATCGGCTGTTGTGCAGCACCTGCTGGAGCTGGATTGGGGTGCGGCGTATGGGTTGGAGCATTACCTGCGTCCGCAGGCTGCGCACCGATACGAACCGGTCATCATTGAAGGTGCTGAGAAGACCGATGCATCCCGCCGCATTCGTATACGGTTTGAACTTGACGCAGAACCCCCTGCGCAACTGCCTCGGAAGGAACTGCCATGATTCGCAAAAAGATACTGCTCATTGGTGATTTTGGTGTCGGAAAAACGAGCTTGATTCGACGCTATGTCGATAATACATTTGACGATCGCTATCTCACCACCAT
>CAZWMZ010000199.1:0-4400 GCA_964634965.1 uncultured Nitratifractor sp.
CAAGCCCGACTACCGAATGGACCGCGCCGCCTGTGCCCACTACCTCAAACTCTCTCGTGAAGAGGTGGACAAAAACAACCTCTCTCTGGCCAAAGTTTACGCCCAAAAGGCGATCCAGGCCAATCCATGGGACAAGGCCGCCTGGGCTGGGTACAACGATGTGATTCAGCGTCTGGCCGATGATGGGGAGATCAAAGATTTCGACACCTTCATCGAAGAGACAAAAAGCGCCGAAACGCCCAAAGCCACCGGCGCAAGCCAGTTCGAGGGGTGTTAGCGTTATAATCGCAGCATGAAACGACGCGATTTTCTCTCCAAAACCCTCACGCTCGCCCCGTGGGCGGCAACGGCACCGCTGGTGTGGCCTGCCGGGCGTTTTCTGCTCTTTGGCGAAGCTAGACGGGGCAAGATCACCCTCCCGCTGGCACAGATCAAGGAGGGAATCACCCCCGTGACTCGCGCAGCGCTTTTTATTCGCAAAGAGGGAGATGCCATCACCGTCCTGGATGCTCACTGTACCCACATGGGATGTCTGCTGCGCTTTGACAGAGAGCATCAGGTCTTCAACTGTCCCTGCCACAAGAGCCGCTTCAGTCGCGACGGAAAACGCCTGCGCGGTCCGGCCAAGCGCGACATGGACACCGTCTCTTTTACGCTGAGCGCAACGGCGCTGGTGATTGGATAGCCCCATCCCGAAACCAACGTTCTCTAAACCCTGCACCGTGCCCGTACTTAAAGGAGTTGTCTCAAACGTGAAGTCATACCTGCCTGTTCAGCGATGATTTTTGCAGTCTGAATTTTGGTTTCAGGATGCGAGGAACAGCACCCCAATGTGCTGAAAGCACCGCGAACAAGAGCCCATATCTGCCATACGATTGGCTCCCTCGCTGGCATCGATCTGTGTCGATGCCGCATGGTGTGTTTGGGCTGGGTCTTGAGGTGTGCCTCTAGAAGTGTGAGGGGGCGGGTGTATTGATGAGGTTATAGAACTCGTTGCGGGTACGCTGGTCGCTTTTGAACAGCCCGCGCAGAGCGGAGCTGACAGTGGTGGAGTTGATCTTCTCAACGCCACGCATCTCCATGCACATGTGGCGTGCATGGATGACAACTGCCACGCCTTTGGGGCCGATGATCTTTTCGATCGCATCGGCGATCTGTTCGGTCATCTGCTCCTGTATCTGCAAGCGGCGGGCGAAGACATTGACAATGCGGGGGATTTTGCTCAGGCCCACCACTTTGCCATCAGGAATGTAAGCCACATGTGCCCGTCCAATGATCGGGAGCATGTGGTGCTCGCAAAGAGAATAAAACTCAATATCCCGCACCAGAACCATCTCGTCGTTGCTGCTGGTAAACAGTGCCTGGTTGAGGATCGCTTCGGGATCCTGAGCGTACCCTTCGGTTAAAAAGCGCAACGCCCTGGCGACCCGCTCAGGGGTTTTGCGCAACCCTTCACGATCGGGGTCCTCTCCCAGTTGATCCAGAATCGTCCGTACGGCCTCTTCGAGCAGATGATTGTCTGACTGATGCATGCACGTCTCCGCGTTTTTGCCACATTGTACCACTTTTTATCGAAATTTGGGTAAAATCATCCACTCTTTTTATACCTCATCCAAAGGAACAGCGTGAAGATCACTACTGAAAAACTCAACGACGCCAATGTACGCGTGACCGGCACCCTCGCCGCAAGCGACATCGATGCGCACATCGACGCCCTTGCCCGCGAAACCGGCAAGCAGATCAAAGTGGACGGCTTTCGCAAAGGCAAAGTTCCCGTACATGTCGTCAAAAAACTCTACGGAGACAAGCTCGCACAAGATGCCGAAGGAGAGGCGCTGCGCGATCTGATTCGTGCCGCCTACGAAGAGGCCGGCATTGAGCCGTCAGAGATCCTGGGCGATCCCGCATTTAAAAAATACGAAAAGACCGATTCCGGTATCGACATTGAGATTCTCCTGGCTCTGCGCCCCACCATCGATACTGCCGATTACCGTTCCGTCGTTCCGTCGTTTGAGAAACCTGTCATTGATGACAAAGCGATCGACGCGCGGGTTGAAACCCTGGCAAAACAGGTTGCCGAAGCGGAGCCGATCGAGGCGCCCCGCCCACTCGAGAACGGGGACGTTGCGGTCTTTGATTTTGAGGGATTCCTCAACGGTGAACCGTTTGAAGGGGGGAAGGCCGAGCAGTACGAGCTCGAAATCGGTTCCGGACAGTTTATTCCTGGGTTTGAGGAGGGCATGCTGGGCATGCAGCCGGGCGAAGAGAAGCGGATCACCGTACGTTTTCCTGACGATTATCAGGCAGAAAACCTCCGAGGCCAAACGACCGAATTTGTCGTCAAGCTTCACACGATCAAGGAGAAAAAGGTCGGCAAAATCGATGATGCGCTGGCCCAAAAGATCACGCGCGACACCACTGCGACCGTTGAAAGCATGCGTCAAGGGATTCAGGAGCAGCTCTACGGTGAGGCGATTTCTCAGCTCTACAACGATCAGCTCAAACCCGCGCTGATCGAAGCATTGGTCAAACATTTTACATTTGATCTGCCTGAAACGATTGTGGAGCAGGAGATTGACAACCTTGTCAACCAAAAAGCTCAGACCATGTCCCGCGAAGAGATTGAAGCGGTACGCAACGACAGCGCCCGACTCGATGCGCTGCGCGATGAGGTGCGCGACGATGCTCAGCGCAGCGTCAAGGCAACCTTTATCGTCGATGCACTTGCTCGCGAAGAGAAACTGAGTGTTTCCGACGATGAGGTCAAACAGGTGCTGCAGTACGAAGCGGTCATTGCCGGCCAAAATCCAAACGAAACCGTAGAGTATTACGAGAAAAACGGTCTCCTGCCCGCCGCCAAAATGAGCCTGCTTGAAGATAAGCTCTTTACGCGCCTGCTCGGGCTGGATAACGCATAATACCCGCCACAGGAGCGTCCAATGAGCTACATCCCTTATGTCATCGAACAGACTGGCCGCGGTGAGCGCAGTTACGATATCTATTCGCGTCTGCTCAAAGACCGCATCATCATGCTCAGCGGCGAAGTTAATGACGCGGTGGCCTCCTCCATTGTCGCCCAGTTGCTTTTTCTCGAAGCACAGGACCCGGACAAGGATATTTACTTTTACATCAATTCCCCCGGCGGTGTGATCACGAGCGGGTTGTCGATTTTTGACACGATGCATTACATCAAGCCTGACATTGTTACCATCTGCATCGGTCAGGCTGCGTCGATGGGGGCGTTTTTGCTCGCCAGTGGTACCCGGGGCAAACGGTACGCTCTGCCTCATGCGCGCATCATGATCCATCAGCCCTCCGGCGGTGCGCAGGGCCAGTCAACCGATATCCAGATCCAGGCGGCCGAGATCCAGCGACTCAAAGACACCCTCAACACCATCCTGGCTGAAAAGACCGGCAAAAAGCCCAAGCAGATCGAAAAAGATACCGAGCGGGATAACTTCATGTCCGCAGAAGAAGCGGTCGAATACGGACTGATTGACCAGGTCCTCACCCAAAGCTTTGCCTGAAGGTTCGTGCGTGATTCATGAGATTGTTATCTATCCTGACCCGCGCCTGAAGCAGATCTCCCAGGAGGTCACGGTGTTCGATGAAACGCTTCATGCACTGCTTGAGGAGATGTACGAGACCATGATCGCCAAAAACGGTGTCGGGCTGGCTGCGATCCAGATCGGGATCCCAAAGCGGATCTTGATCGTCAACGTTCCGATTCCTGCTGATGAGAACGATTCCGCCTCCGAGATGATCCAGCCACCCGAAAACACCCTTGAGATTATCAATCCGGTCATTACCTATCGTAGCGACGATACGGTCCGTTTCGAGGAGGGGTGTCTCTCGATACCGGGCTACTATGCCGAAGTTGAGCGTTATGCGATGGTCACCATCACCTACCAGGACCGATACGGCAACCCACGTGTAATCGAAAACGATGCCTTCCTTGCCGTAGCTCTTCAGCACGAAATCGACCACCTCGATGGCAAACTCTTTATCGAAAAACTCTCCTTTACCAAACGCAAAAAGTTCGAAAAAGAGTGGAAAAAAAGAGGGAAATCCTAACAAACAGATTGTGGCACGCACCTTCAATTGCAGGGGTAGGGTGAACTTTGCACTCGACCAGTCCAGACAAAGACCCGGGCGACGGCAACAACGGCGTGTTGCAAGTGCTGGACAACAGGATAGCAACCTATGCAACCAAAGATTATCTCAATGACGGCAAGGAGACCTTTTGCTTATCTCCAGGGCCGAACAACTGGACGCCAAATATCGTTTCTACCAGAACCCAAACAATCGAAACATCATAAAGAAAAACTTTCTAAACATATCCGGTGCGTTACCCGATGCTTTCAATGTTCTGTATGGTCTATATCGGTTTGAAGACTTTT
>CAZWMZ010000200.1:0-4570 GCA_964634965.1 uncultured Nitratifractor sp.
CTATTTGAAGATCCGGATATAGCGCAGCTGCGGTGCTTTTCCGTAGCTCTTTTTGATGACCACTCTAACCTTTTGGGATGCAATGGGCGCGTCCAGTTTCCAGTCGAAAAACTCCAACGGTTCATTGTCGGTGCTCTCGTAGAGGCTTTTCCAGCGGTTGGATGCATCGAGATACTCGACGCTGAACGTTTTGATGCGTCTGTTTTTTTCCAGGATGGCGATCTGCGAAAAACGCTTGACGCTGCCCAGATCGACCTCGACGGTCACAGGATAGGTCGCCGGAGGATTCTCGATCGGCTCCGGAGCCGACCAGAAGGATTTGGCGTAGAAATTTTTAGCCGATTTGCCTTTGCTGTCCAAGAGCGGCTCGACGAGGATCGAAGGTGGGTTGTTGCGGTTGCGCAGCTGGCTGGTCTGGCTGGCCGTAACAGTCGCACCGGTCGAGAGGGGTTCGGTAAACGCATCCTGCTTGCGTGTATCGAATGCGATGGTGCGGGTCCCTTGCGGATAGGTGATCTTGACGATCCTGTCAGGAATCGTACGATCCCGGGCGATCGCATCAGGCAGGCTGAATGAGAAGGTTCCATTGGTGTTGCTGTAGGAGAGAGGCTGGTGGGTGTTGAGCAGCGTGACGCTCTTGATCCCTTTGGGCAGGGCTTCGAGCTGATATCTGCCTGTCTGGGCGTTTTGCAAAATGTGCAGATAGATGACGTTCTCTTTGCGAGTCGAAACCCCCCAGGGGGCGGGAACATACGGGCCATTGACGGTGCCGAAGATGCTTTCGGAGTAGTCTGCGAGCCATCGACCAACCGCACGCAACACATCCTTTTGACGCGACTCGATCGCGCCCTGGTTGTTGGGAGTGACACGCAGGAGAAGGTTTTCGTTGTGGCCGGCGGCGATGGCCAGGAGCTTGATCGCTTCGTTGGCGGTGCGGGTCTCCTGAGCGCTGACGCCCGCCCAGCCGACCAGATCCGCCTCGAGCGAAAAGATCGTGGCGTGATTGGCATCGAATTTTTCGGGGTGGGTGTTGTAGTTTTTGAAGCTAAAGCGATCGAGCGAGATGGTCGGATGAAACTGAGGGGATTGCTTGAGATAAAATTCACTCGATATGGCCAGCCAGGGCTGTTTGGCGAGCAGACCCGAGAGGTAGGTCGAATTCGCTTGATCGTAGTAGTCTGCATCTTCGCCCTCGCGCGCCGGATGTTCGCTCGGTACGACGCCACCGCAATTGCCGGCAAAATAGACCCCCAACGCTTTGCCGTAGCGATCGGTCTCGCCCAGGATGTGATAGAGATTGCCCTTGCGGTACTGAGCAAAGGTATGGATTCCCTTGGCCCATCGACTCTTGAAATAGAGCCAGCTTCCCAGGATAAAGTCGATGCCTCCGTGCTGCTGATAGCGCCAGAGATAGGCGACTTTGCCCTGGGCGGCTTTGGCCAGCTCGGCACAGGCATCCCTGCCCCATCGGGTCGCAGCGATATCGAGCGTAGTCGAAGGAGAATCAAAGTTCAAAAATCCGTATCGATCGTTGAGCGAATAGACAAAATAGTGTGCGCCCGCATCCACGACGGTCTGGATCCACTCGCGGGCATCAAACTGCGTCGGATTCCACAGCTCCCAGTTGTAAAGACCGGTGGGGTTGTCGTCGTCATCTTTGACCGTCGCATAGAGGCTCCCTTTTTGCAGCCCTTTGGCGACGGTGTGGTCGTAGCTGTCGCTGTCGTTGGTGTCGAAATTGACCTTGGCTGACCAATCAAAGATAATACCAAATCGCGCGGCATTGAGCCACTGAGCACTCTGGACGGGGGTGGTGTATTTCGGCAGGTCGATCGCGGTACTGCCGGCGGTCGCTGCCAGCACAGAGAGGGTCACTATCCATAGATGTTTTATGATATGCATTTTCGATTCCTTAGGGCAATACAACCGGTCGCAGTCCGATACGGTTCTGTGCGCTCGCAGGATCAACTCCCTCTCGGGACGAGGAGCGCAGCATGGCAGCCCCGTCGTACCAGCTGCCACCCTTGACGACACGTTTGGTACCGTTTTGGGGGCCCTGGGGGTCGGTCTGGGCCTTTGCGGTCAGGTCGGAGGTGTACCAGTCGAGGCACCACTCGGCTACGTTGCCGGCCATATCCTGCAGTCGCCAGTCGGTGTTGGCCTTCTGACCGATGTAGTGCGTCCCAAAATCCGAGGAGGCCTTTTTGGAAAAACAGGTATAGCGACTGCTCAGGTCAACAGCATTGGCCGGGGTGGGCTGGGTGACCTTTTTGTAGGTCCATTCGCTGCTGTTTCCAGCATACCATCCGATGTAGTAGGCCGACTTTGAACAGGCGTCCCCCTGGATGTCGTCGTAGTTGTCGTAGTAGGCGGTCGTGGTCGTAGATCGAGCGGCATACTCCCACTGCGCTTCGGTGGGCAGTGTCATCTGCATCTGCCCAACCTGTGAAAGTGTTTTCGTAAAGGCAACTGCGTCACGGTAGCGGATGTTCTCTACGGGCAGCTTCCGTTCGTCGTCGGTCGTCACGGGCTTGAAGTAGGAGGGATTGCTGCCCATGGCAACACGCCACTGGTACTGAGTGATCTCTGATCGTGCGATCCAGAAGCCTTGCGTGAGCGTCACCGCATGCGTAGTCTCATCGCGATCGCAGTGCCGGTCATCGGCCTGAGAGCACCCCATCATGAAGTGACCTGGCCGGATCCATATCATATCGATCGAGGCCGTTTCGCCCTGGCTGTTTTGGTACTCCAGCACGGCGTCGATGGTGCCCCGGTATCGTCTGATCTGCCTGGCCCAGGGGGCCTTGGCGATGGAGGCTTGAGCATCGACATCCTCCTGGAGCGGATTGCCATCGTGATCGACAGCAGCACTTTTGTCCAGATGGATCGTCACCTTATCGGCCTGCGCCTGCGGGATCAGGATCAGGCGATAGAGCTTTGAGGTCACCTTATCCCACGATTTCAGTGTCGCACCTGTGATCCGAAAGTCACTCGCATCGAATCCATCGATATCTTCAGATGCATCGAGGATGGCACTCAACGGCTCACCGACGAGTGCGTCGCGATAGGAGAAGATGATCGAGGCTTTCGGTGGATGTTCGGTGTCGTTGTTGGTGACGATCACCGGTGCATCTTCGTGGTCAGGACGTGTCCGGTGCGTACGTTCGTCGTCTCCATCCGCACTGGAGGTCGCCAGCATATCCGTGAGCGAACACCCCTGTGCGAGCAGAGCCCATATCGCCAGCGCGATCGAATATTTTCTCTTTTTCATTACAATAATCTCCATGCTCTTTTGAGAGGCACCCTTATTGATTCGGGGGTGGGTAGTTCATTATACCACATCCAACACAAACACGCAAGCCCACCGGGGCCAGAACGCGGGGTCAGGAACTAAATTTTAAATTTTCGGATGATGATACTGATCGCAGCATCGGTCAGGCCAACCTCTTTGGCGATGCTTCGCTGGGTGTGGCCTTCGCGATACGCTTCGTAGATAGCCTGATTGCGCCGAGCCTTATCCATGCTGGGGTCAAAGTAGCTTTCGATGGGCTTTTTGTCGCTAAAGACAGGATGGTCTCTGTCGCCAAGATCGATGGGTTTATTGTGCCATGCTTCGAGCTCCTCCATCTCCTCAGGAGTGATGGGCTCATCCAAAAAATCAGCCAATGTTCTGGGGTTGTATCGTTGGATCAAGAGTGATTCTTTGGCACACGCAGGCGGAGTTTGCCCGCGCAGAATCATGGAGCCCAGTGTGTAGGAGTAGTCGCGCACTTGTGCCACAATGCCCGCTTCGATGGGGTTGTGCTCGATGTAGCGGATGGTGCGAAACAGATAGTCTTCACCGAGAATATACCACGACCGATACCGCCCCTGCCACAGGTGCCCGGTACGATGGTGCTGCTTGTTGAAGTAGATGGCATAGTTGGCATTGATCTGCCGCATAAAGAGCGAGAGGTTTTCGTGACGGTTTTCAATAAGGAGGTGGTAGTGGTTGTCCATCAGACAATAATCATGCACCACGACATCGTATATCCGGCAAGCCTTGCACAGTATCCCGATAAAGGTCTCTTTGTCAGCATCCGACACAAACACATCGGATCGATTTACGCCCCGATTGACGATATGATGATACCCCGGCAGATCAATACGTGGACGACGCGCCATAACCCTGCCCTCCTTTGGTTTTTTTGCTCCGATGACATTATAGCAAATTTAAAATTTAGTTCCTGACCCCTAAATTCCTAAATTCTAAATTAATCGGCTCCTCAAGAGTCTGTAGGTCATCCGGCTTCTCTTCTAGAGCATCCATCACTACTTCATATCCTTCGGTGGGAATGGATCATTCCCATAACTATTCCCTGCTCTAATCTTTCCATCTCTACCATGGATTTTAGTATCGGATTTTTGGTTTTTTGCGATCTGTTCGGCTATTTCTATCGCTTCTTTCTGAGTACTTGTAACTTTTGTTGCCTTGCTATTGCCTGCACCTCTGACTGCCCATCCATTAGGATGTCTGACTACATGTTGATTTTTGCCTCTTGACATTGATTTCTCCTTGTTATTTGATAAC
>CAZWMZ010000201.1:0-3628 GCA_964634965.1 uncultured Nitratifractor sp.
CCAATTCGTAAATCTTTTCGCCTTTTTCTCGTCGCACTCTTGCCTCGAGAATCTCTTGGTGGCGGCCGTTTCAGCAACAACATCGAGTGTCAGTTGCATGGGATCTCCTGGTATTTGATTTTTGCAATTATACCATGATGATCGCATGGTTTGTTAGGTGCCCACAAGGAGAGCCCTTTGCACAATAACATCATCGGCGTGCCGAGGGTGGATATGGAATCCACTCTTACATCTCTATACCGGCTGGACAAATGAGCTGAGGATCTCTTTTTTGTTGCCGCCAAAGTTGATGAGGAGCTTGTACTCTTTGCCCGATTTGTTCACTGCCTGTACGCGACCGATGCCGAAAATTTTATGCTTGACCAGATCGCCTTTTTTGAACGCAGCGGTTTTGGTGACTTTGAGGCTGGTGTGCTGGATGAGTCCGGTTTCGCCGAGGAAGCGGCTTTTGTCGATCTGCTTCCGGCGTCCTTTGTAAAAGCGGCTGTCAACGTAGCAGAGACTGAGGTGAGATTTGGCGCGGGTGATGGCAACATACCCCAGCCGCCGTTCCTCCTCCATATTGGTTCCGTCCCCCAGCAGAGGGAAAAACTCCTCCTCCATTCCGATCACATAGACGTGTTCAAACTCCAGTCCCTTGGCTGCATGGATGCTCATGATGGCGATGGCATCCTCCTCGATCTGATCTTGATCGCTCTGGAGAGAGATGTCGTTCAGAAACGCATCAAGGGTGAGTTCTGGATTTTTGCTGACTGCGTCGCGGAAGTAGCCGTAAAATTCGTCGATGTTCATGATCCGTTCCATGCCATCCGCGGTCGAGGCGTAGTGTTGTTTGAGTCCAATAATCTCCTCAAACAGTGTGACGAGATTGCCGAGGGATTTATCGGCTTCGTTTTGCAGGGTGTGGATGGTATCGATCAATTTTTTCAGGGCCGTAGCGACCCGTTTGCCGGCGATCGTTTCCAGAGTGGCAAAATCGGATCGATCAATCAGCTCGTAGAGCGAGACCTTTCGTTCGTAAGCGGCGCGCTGGAGCTTATCCAGTGAGGCTTTGCCGATGCCCCGCTTGGGTTTGTTGACAATGCGCACAAACGAAAAGTCGTCATGGGGGTTGGAGAGAACCCGAAAATAGCTGATGATATCTTTGATCTCGGCTCGCTCATAAAAGCGGATGCCGCCAATGAGTTTGAATCCCAGCCCTTCGCGGGTGAATCCCTCTTCGAGTGAGCGTGAGAGTGCATTGATCCGATAGAGCACTGCGATCTCATCCGGATGCACTCCTTGTGCCAGGAGCTCTTGAACCTCCCGGGCAATGGTTTTGGCCTCATGCGCTTCGTCAAGCGAATGGATCAGGCGGACCGGATCGCCTTTGCCGCGATGGCTGATCAGTGTTTTACCCAGCCGCCCAGTGTTGTGTTCGATGAGGTTATTAGCCGCCTCGAGGATGGCTTCGGTGGAGCGGTAGTTGGTCTCGAGTTTGACGACAGTGACCCCGTCAAAGTGTTTGTGAAAATCGAGAATGTTTCGGATGTTGGCCCCCCGCCATCCGTAGATGCTCTGATCGTCGTCGCCCACGACACAGAGGTTGTTGTGTTCACTTGCCAGCAGACGGAGGAGTTTGTATTGCAGCTCGTTGGTGTCCTGATACTCGTCAACCATGATGTAGCGATAACGCAGAGAGGTTTCGCGCCGCAGTTGCGGATCAGCATCAAGGATTTGGTATGTCAGCATCAGCAGGTCGTCAAAGTCGACCAGATTGTTTTCAACGATGTTGCGCTGGTATGCTTCGTAGATGCGGGCGACCTTTTTGTAGTCGGGCAATTCGGCCTTTTGGGTGACCTCTTCGGGCGCAAGGAGGGTGTTTTTGTATTTGCTGATTTCGTTGGCGACAAAGGAGAGATTCAGGTCGATCTTGAGTGTTTTGGCCAGCGAACGCAGCAGACGTTTTTTGTCGTCACTGTCGATGATGACAAATGCATTGTCGCGTCCGAGACGTTCGATGTGAAATTTCAGAAAGAGCAGGCCAAATTTGTGAAACGTCGAGAGTAGAGGCGGGTAGGTAGTGCGATCCCCGATCAACGCAAGCGCGCGTTCGCGCATCTCAGCGGCGGCCTTGTTGGTAAAGGTGAGCGTCAGTGTGTTGGCCGGATCGATGCCGACTTCACCGATGAGGTAGGCCAGGCGCGTCGTCAATGTTTTGGTTTTTCCGCTGCCCGCACCGGCAAGGATCAGAACCGGACCGTCGATGTGGGTTGCCGCTTTGCGTTGCGCGTCATTGAGTTGATCCAGCATGCCCGAGTCGCTCCTGTTATGATTGTTGTATGGTCATATGTTTGATTAATTATAGCGTACCAAGTTGAAATTGAGCCAATGTGATTTGATAGTATAAATATATTACAGAAAATAAAATAAGCCAAACTTATGGAAACAGATGGTATAGTTCAGGAAAATTTTTTTATGTTTGCTCAATAGATAGAAATATATTGACTCAAAAAAGAGGAGGAAGTAAAACATGTTGAAAGATTTTGTCAAAATGGAGACCTTTTTAACCGTTGTGCGTGAGCGGAGCTTTTCGCGTGCCTCGGCCAAGCTGGGCATCTCTCAGCCGGCCGTGACGCAGCAGATCAAATACATTGAAAACTATCTCGACAGCAAAATCATTGAGCGCAAAAAAAACGGTATTCGTCTTACCCGTGCCGGGGACGATCTGTACAAAGTCGCTGTGCGTCTCGAAAAGTGTGTCATGGCAGCCGAAACCGATATGCTCAAAATCATTGACAAAAAGATCACATTTCGTCTGGGAACGTCTTTTACGATCGGCAACTATGTCTTGCCCGGAGAGTGCCTCAACACCCTCAAGGAAGCAATCAACAATGATATCCGAATTGATATAGAGGTGAGCGGCCGCATCATTGAGATGTTGCGAGATCGCAAGCTGGACCTCGGATTGATCGAAGCACATATTGTGGATGAGGATCTAATCCTGCGGGAGTGGCGGGATGACGAGATGGTGATCTTCAGCAACACACCGCTTCCTAAAATGTTACGATCGGAAGATATCTATTCGTTTCGATGGGTATGCCGTGAGGAAGGGAGTCAAACCCGCAAGGTTGTCCAGGAAACTTTTGAGGACATTGGAATCGACTGTCATTCACTGGATGTACTCTCCGAAGTAAGCAACACCACTGCCGTCTTGCAGACAATCAAGCGCAGTACTCCTGATCCTAAGCACCCCATAGTCTCTATTATTTCTCGTCATGCTATTGCAGACGAGGTCCAAAAAGGCGAACTATTCGATGCTGTTTTGCAGGGATACAAAATGATGCGCCACTTCTATATCATCTATCACAAAGAGAACAAACACAACGCCTACGTCAACAACGCTGTCGACTACATCTTGTCAGGCAAGTGCTAAGGCGCCCGACCGAGAGAAGCGCTCGGGGCGTATGTGTTTTATTTGACGACCGGTTTGCCGGCTTTGATCCAACCGTTTTCGATCCCGTCTTTGAGATCAAATACCTTGGCGAATCCCATCTGCTTGCTGAGAAAATCTCCCAATGCTTTGGAACGATTGGCGTGTGCGCAATAGATGATCAGGGGTTTGTTTTTGTCTTTGAGCAGGTGCCCA
>CAZWMZ010000202.1:0-4270 GCA_964634965.1 uncultured Nitratifractor sp.
TGAGATATGGAGCGCGTCCATTTGCTTGCCCTCCAGCCGCGCCGGAGTGAGCTGATACCCATCCTCGACACCGATGGGCAAAAAGAGCGGCTCGACATCGACCATGTGGGCGAAGTTTTTGTAACACGGATACGACGGATCAGCCAGCCCCAGTACCCCGCCCTGCTCCAGCGTGAGCAGATAAGCGATCAAAAAGGCCGTACTCGTCCCCGGCGTGATCAATATCCGACCCGGATCGATCGACACGCCGTGTTCGCGGGCATAATGCTCAGCGATCTTCTCGCGCAAAGCCAGCAGCCCCAAACTCTCGGTATAGGCGAACCGATTCGCATCGATAGCGCGATGCAGCGCCGCCTTGACTCCTGGTGCGGGCGGCAGGTCGGGTTGTCCGATCTCGAAATGGATCGTATCGTCGTAACGCTGCGCTTCGCGCACGACATCCATGACGCGAAACGGCTCCAGTCGATCGATACGACGCATCAGGCAGGACAGTGGGTCGAGAGGGTACCAGAGCGTACGGTTTCGAAGCTCTCCTGTCCGACCAGCTGCCGCACGAGCTCAAGCCCGAAGCAGATCGCGGTGCCTGGCCCCTGAGAGGTGATCACTTTGCCATCGACCACAACCACCTCATCAGCAACCCGATCGGCCGGGCGGATCTGCTCTTCGACACTCGGATAGCAGGTGTAGCGCGGGCTGAGCACCCCGGCTACATGCAGCGCATACGGAGCCGCACACATCGCCGCAACCCACTTGCCTGCTGCGGCGAAATCTTTGAGGGTTTGTTGTGCGAGCGGATTTTCGGCCAGACGGTTCGTCCCGCCCCATCCGCCGGGCAAGACAACCGCATCGTACTCATCCTGCGATATCGACGCCAGCGCGATATCGGCCTGGACCGTGATCCCGTTGGCCCCCAGCACCATGTCGTTTTCAAACTCTCCGGGCAAGTAGGCGCTGTGCACCTCCACACCACCTCGTCGCATAATATCCATGATCGAAACCGCCTCGATCTCCTCAAATCCTTCGGCTAAAAGCACCAATGCGCTTGCCATCATCTACCTCCTGTTGTGCAATATCGACAGGGTGATTATAGCAAAAATTTGCACGTGCGTACGGGTCGTTGGTCTGTTTGGTTTGCTCCGTGTGCGAGTCGCGCCCGCAGATTCGACGATGTTGTACGCGAAGCCCACGAATGCGATGAGGGGGCGCATCTGCATATCTCTTTCGGGATGGGGGGGCTCCCGATCACCATAATCCTGACAGATCATTCATGCTACAATAGCCCATCACCAAATCCGGAGGCACCCGATGAGACCGCAACGACTTCTGTACAGCACCAGGCTGCCTGAGCAGACCCAGGATCCCAAAAAAGTGTTCAAAAAAAACGGCAAACTTGAAACCAAATTTTACAACCGCGAATTCGAACGACTCCAGCTGGAGATGGTCAAACTGCAAAAATGGACGATTGAGCATCAGCAGCGTATCCTGATGATCTTTGAAGGGATGGATACCGCCGGCAAGAGCTCGACCATTAAAGCATTCAACGCCTACCTCAACCCGCGCAAAACCTGGAGCGTCGCTCTGCCCAAACCTACCGAGGTAGAACGAGGCCAATGGTATTTTCAGCGCCATCTCCAGAAATTGCCTGACCCGGAGGAGATAGTCTTTTTCGATCGCAGCTGGTACAATCGCGCCGGTATCGAGCAGGTCTTTGGTTTTTGTACACCTCAGCAGCATGACGAATTTTACCGCCAGGTCAACGACGTCGAGCGGATGCTGGTCGACGATGGGATATGGTTGTTCAAATTCTACCTCAATATCGACAAGGCCACACAAGCCCGCCGCATACGTGACCGCGAGCGCAATCCCCTCAAGAGCTGGAAACTCTCTGAACTTGACTACAAATCCCATGAACGATACGACGACTATGTCCGCCTGCGCGACAAAATGTTCCGCCTCAGCGGCACAGACTACGCACCGTGGGTCGCCCTCGAAGCTACCGACAAAAAACGCGCCCGCCTCAACGCCCTGCGCTACCTCATGACCAACATCGACTACGAGGGTCGAGACCTGGAGACGCTCAAAGGTGTTGATGCCGATATCGTGACCCTGCACCACTCGGCGGACCCGCACACATGAGAGCACATCGCCTCAAACTGGCAGCAAGAGTCGTCGGAGCCGTGCTGCTGTTGACAGGCTTGAGTGCCGCCAGGCCGCCATGCACCCTGAAGGCCCAAACCGTCCAGAGCGATTCGCGCCACTTTACGCTGGTCGTCACCTACCCGAAACAGTGCGAAGTATCAATGGATGCTCAACCTCAGCAGATCGTATTGCGTGTTGCGCGCAGCGGCGGGGCTTACGCACTCCCCGCACCGACCCATACCCCCGGCAACCGATCTGCCTCTTCAGGCACAACGACTGCCGCCACGGCCGACACCCTCGCCTCTTTGATCCGGCGTGCACGCTCCAAGATCGGATCACGATACGTCTACAGCGCCACCGGACCGGATCATTTTGACTGTTCGGGGTTTGTTTACTATCTCTTTCGCAGTGAGGGGATCGCGATCCCCCGCACCTCGCGCGACCAGTCCCAAATGGGCCCTCCCCTGACCCGGGCCCAATTGCGCCGAGGCGATCTGGTCTTTTTCGACACCGGCCATCGTGGCCACATCAACCACAGCGGTCTCTACCTCGGCGATGGACGTTTCATCCATGCCACATCGGGCAAGGCCTACGGCGTAACGATCTCACGGCTCGACCGCGGGTTTTACGATCAGGCCTTTCGCTGGGGAGTCCGCGTCATCGGCCCGCAACCTCAACCTGCCCTGCCGGATCGCAACACCACCAGCCCTGCCGAAGCCAACCGGTCAACCTCATCACCCAAAACCCCGTCCACACACAAACGATCCACCGCCCACCCCAAAACTCCTCATCGCACCAAAACACGCAAAACCCCCGTCCAAAAACACCGCAAACCCAAACACCCGATGCGCAAACCGCCCAACAAACATACCCGCAAAAAGATGACCCTCAAAGAGGGGGTCGATCGACTGGTAAAGCGTCTCAAGAAATAAGAAGAGTCAATTCAGATAATTTTTATCCTTTTTTCTCGATTTTATGCTATAATTCTTGATCAAAATCAATTACAAAGGATCCACCATGCCAAAAATCAACACCTATACCGATATCTCCGAAGTCGATCGCGAAGCCAAAAAAGACCTGATCGATCGCCACTCCCCTTTTATCCACTGTGCCGATACCGCCAAAGCGGGCGAGCCGTTTGAAGTCACGGTCAAGATGGGCAACGAATACACCCACCCCGACGATTTCGACCACTACATCGAGTCGGTCACCCTCTACAACGGCGATACGCTTTTAGCACGCGCAACATACGTCCCCGGCACTCTGGGCAACACCAAAGCGCACAACACCACCACCTTTACCATCATCCCCACCGGTAAAAAACTCAAGCTCGTCGCACACGGATACTGCACCAAACACGGCATCTGGCAAGGCCCCACCGTCGAAGTAGACGTCGTAGAATAATCCCCTCGCGGGGAAACGCCCCCGCGGCACCCCCTCATCACTCATTCCTAACTTTCTAATTTTTACTTTTTACTTCCGAGTTAAAGCAGGTTTCCGGACCACTAAAGACCCAAGACACTCAACCATGCAACCAGGTAACGTAAAAATTTTTCTGTAAATTCCAAATCAGCTATGATAAAAAAGGGGTCGTGGCGATGGAATTGAAAGAAAACAAGATTGAGTTTGATTTGGAGGAGTTTGGACTCTCTATCTAAAGTATTCAACGGTTCACGGTTTGTCTCCAAAGCCGTGATGATAGCCATCGGAGTGAATGAAGAGGGCTACAGGGAGATTCTTGACATCGACATCAACCACGAAGAGTCCACTGCAAGCTACGAAGCTTTCTTTGATGTGCTAAAAGAGCGGGGAGTTCCAAAGGTAGATCTCATCATCTCAGATGGTCACAAAGGAATCAAAAGAGCTGCAGCTGGCAGCTCTGCACGGTACACTTTAAGAGAAATCTCTTAAAAGTCGTACCTCAAAAGGATAGCAAATCTATCCTTGAAGATATCAATGCACTGCTGCATTCCAAAACACTAGAGGATGTCATCGCGTATGCCAATGGTATGACAAAAGCTTATGAGGTGTCTCATCCTAAGCTGGTCAGGTTTTTAACGAACAACCTTATGGATATTCTGACCTTTCTCTCTTTCCCAAAACCACATCACAGGAAAATCCATTCAACGAA
>CAZWMZ010000203.1:0-14537 GCA_964634965.1 uncultured Nitratifractor sp.
CCTCCATTGTCTCTCCTTGCTTATTGTTAATTGCCTGAGTGTTGCACATCGGTTAATGTATCGTTAACGAATCGTTTGCCCATGATTAATGGCCAGAAGTTATACTGTTGATACCGAAAGGTTGGGCTTGACCTTCGGATCCTTGTTTTTGTTTGTTGCGCGATCACAAAAAGAGTTCTTTTTCTTTTGTTTACGCTCCTTGTTTCTCTTTTTGTGTCATGAAGGCTCGATCTTCCAGAAATTTTTGCATCGCCGTATGCCCCAACATGCGGGCATATCCGGCAGCGTCCATCCCCCGAGAATCCACCGCATCGATCGGCACCCCAAACTCCAGCAGATATTCAACCATCTCCTGATCACCAAAGCTTGCCGCCACCATCAGCGGTGTCATACCGCTACGCCGTCGGCTGATGCGGGGGTCAATCCCCTGTTTCACACAGAGGGCGACCACCGCTTTGCGTCGATGCTTGATCGCCACATCGATCGCTCCGAGCCCTTCACGCGTGAGACGATCCAAGCGCATACCGTGCGCAACCAGCTCCGCAATCATCTCGTCTGAAATCCCCGTTGCAATGACCCAAAAGAGCAGCGGCATCGTATCGGGATCGTCAGCATCGCCAATCTCGCAAACGACATCGACACTGTTGAGGTCCATAGGGTGGTGCTTCAGGAAATGTCGCACACCAACACGACTCTCCTGCCGCAGTGCATCCAGGAACGGACGAGGGGCCTCCATCGATCACGAACCAAAGGGATTGATGCCGCCCAATGCGCCAAGGGCCTGAGACTTTTTGTGCTCATCAAGCATCTTGATCACGTCATTAAACGTACCGATAAGCTGGAGCTGGAGCATATCACGGTCGCTCATCAGGCGTTCGTCGATGGTGACATCCAGTACCTCTCCTGCACCATTGAAGGTAATCGAAACCAACCCGCCGCCACCTCGAGCCGTCATCTGAACCGTGCGAGAGTGTGCCTCCATCTCTTTGGCTTTGGACTGAAAGTCCTTCAGCACTTCGCCCATCTTGCTGAAGTCAATATTGTCAAACATCATGTCAACCCTTCAAACGACTGAACGATCCGGTTCTCTTCATCCAGGATGACAATCTGAGGCTGAAAACGATCGGCTTCCTCCTCGCTCATCTGCGCGTACGCGATGATGATCACCTTGTCGCCGACGTGAACCTTGCGTGCGGCCGCACCGTTGAGACAAATCTCGCGCTTGCCCGCTTCGCCGGCGATGATGTAGGTCGAAAACCGTTCGCCGTTGTTGACATTGACAATGTCAACCTTTTGACCGACACGCATCCCGGCCGCATCGATCAGTTCACGATCGATGGTAATCGATCCAACATAGTTGAGATTGGCGTCGGTAACCGTCGCGCGATGGATTTTGCTGTGGAGCAGGGTCAAAGTCATGGCAGTTGTTCTCCTCGCAGGGGTGTTGTGCGCCTCATACCGCGACCGAAGCGGGCGGGATCGGATCGCCCCACGCTTCGTCGGGGATAAGGTACTCTTCGACAACATGGCCGCCGATGAGATGCTCATCGATGATGCGGTCGATTTTGTCTCGGGTCAGTGCCGTGTACATCGTGTGACCGGGCTCGACCAGCATGACCGGTCCATACATGCAGCGTCCCAGGCAGCTGGTCTGGATCGGTAAAACCGTCTGGGTCAAACCCTTTTCCATCAAACGCTGACTGAGGTAGCCAAAAAGCTGTTGCGACTCGGGATCATTCTGTGTCACGCAGCTGGGCTTGGGCATCCCCGGTGGAGCACTCTGCTGGCACTTAAAGAGATAAAAAGCCGGTTGCGGCACACCGTTGGTCATGGGGCATCCTTTTGCGTTTTTCGCCATTGTACCACACATTGCTTAACTTGACCCGCATCAACTCTCTCAAGGTTTTTATTGTTTATAATCGGGTCGCAAAACGTGTTACAGGAGCGTTACATCGTGAATTTCCCCGCCTATTATGCGCAGATCGAACCGATCCGTCTCTACGATCCCCTTGCCGATTTTCTCGGTGCCACAGAGGGGGGACGTATCGTGATCGATTTTGGCGACTGTGTACGTGTCGCTGGACACGCCTGCCCGACCGTTGCCGGCGCGTATCGGATGGCTCAGGAAGGTCTGCGTGCACTCTACCCCGATCCAGACCAACTGCCAATCCGCAGCAACATTCGTGTCGAGATTCGCGAAGCCGAAACGGCCGGCGTAGCAGGCGTCACCGGTGCCATCATTGGGTGCATCACCGGCGCCGGCGGTGCCGGCGGATTCAAAGGCATCGGGGATCGTTTTGCGCGCAACGACCGCCTGATCTACGGTGTCGATCTGCCCGGCGATGTACGCCTGACCTGTCTGGAGAGCGACGCATCGGTTACGCTGAGATACGACCCCTCAGTCATTCCGGGCGATCCACAGATGAAACCGCTGATGCTTCGAGCGCTTCATGGCGACACCTCGCCGGAGGAGACGGAGCACTTTCGCCGACTCTGGCATGCACGCACCGAAGCGATCTTGACCGCCGAGGACCCCACCCCATTTCTAACCCTGCACAAGGATACACCATGATCATCTCCCACTATCTCACCACCGAACACCGCCACTGCGACGATCTTTTTGCTCAGGCTGAGTCGGCTGCCGCCCAAAACAATTGGGAGGCGGCTGAACAAGCTTTTTTGGCCTTCTCCAACGACACGCTTCTGCACTTCAAAAAAGAGGAGGAGGAGCTCTTTCCTGTGTACGAAGCCAAAACCGGCAGCCATGACGGCCCAACACAGGTCATGCGATTCGAGCACGATCAGGTACGCGGTCTCATCAGCAAGATGGCCGATGCGGTCGAACGCAACGACCGCGATGCCTATCTGTCTCTGAGTGAATCGATGATGATTCTGCTCCAGCAACACAACATGAAAGAGGAACAGATGCTCTACGCCATGTGCGATCGTGTCTTTCCGCCGGAACTTAAGGAGGATACTGTCACCGCAATGAAGGAGATCCAACTGTGACCCGACGCTTTCTCGATGCTCGAGCCCTGGCGCATCCTGAGCCGCTTGAGCAGGCAGTAGCAATCTTGAAAACCCTCGATACGGAGAGCTACCTCTATATGCTGGTACGCCGCAATCCCATCCCTCTCCTCGATCTGGCACGCGAACATCGCTTTGCGACCCTTTCGCGCGAAGTGCGCATCGGTGAGTGGCATGTCCTCATCACCCCCAACACTACGTATGATCTGGAGCAGGAGATGGGTCGTGTTTAGCCAAAACGGTCTCTCGCTCGATCAGGCTCCTCCGATTGGCGTGGTGTTTCGCTTTTTTCTGATCGGGAGCGCATGGGGGATGGTTGCGGGTGCGTTGCTGCTCGCAGCAGGAGAGTCCCTCTGGAATCCGTCTGCTCCCGTCACGCTGATGATGGTACATGTATGGACACTGGGGGTCTGGATGTCGTTTATGATTGGTGCGCTGTTTCAAATGCTGCCGGTCCTCGCAGGCGTTGCCTTTGCAGCACCGGTCCCGATGGCGATCCGCACACAATACCCGATGCTGGTTGGTACGCTTCTGCTGGTGGTTGCATTTGGGCACCCCTCGCCGATTCTTTTTGGGCTGGGTGCGGTGTTGTTGCTCGTCGGACTCGCACCGGCCCTCATCATCATGGTGATGCGGCTCTACCGTGTCGCAACCCATACACCTGCCTCCCGCGGCATAACCTACGCCGTCTTTCATGCGTTGATTACGCTGCTGCTTGGCGCAATGCTGGTCGGGATGCGGCTCGGCTGGTGGAGTGCTGATCCTTATCTGCCGTTGCGAACGGCACATATCGGATACGGACTGCTCGGCTGGGTCGCGCTGCTGATTCTCTCCGTTGCACTGCAGGTGGTTGAGATGTTCTACGTCACACCCCCCTACCCCTCTCGCCTGACGCGCTGGCTGCCGCTGAGCATCGCTGCTGTTCTTGTCGGCGCGCTGATTGCCGGTCGCTTCTCACTCCCTCTTCAGCAGGGGTTGCACCTGCTGGCACTGGGAGGACTGGTGCTTTGGGGCGCAATCACTCTGCGCCGCTTTTCGCAACGCAAACGTCCCTTGACCGATGCAACGGTCTGGCTGTGGCGACTGGGCAGCCTTCTTCTTGTGGTTGCCATGGTCGGGGTAGCCGTGTCGATCGTCGCTACACCGCCCGAAACAGTCTGGCGACTGGGTGCCGTTGCGTTTGTGGGATTTGTCACCTCCATCCTCCTGGCTATGAGCTACAAGATTGTTCCGTTTTTAACCTGGTTTCATCTCAACGCTCAGGGATACTACAACGCCCCCATGATGCATGAGGTGATCCATCCACGTTATGCACTGCGGCATCTCTGGATACACCTTGCGGCGCTGGCAAGTCTCACGCTCGGCATCTTTGTGCCCCAGCTGCTGCCGATTGCCGGGGGACTCTTTGTGCTCTCTTTTGGGTGGCTGTTTGTTGCAATTTATCGCGCCTGGCACCTCTATCGTGCCATCCAGGCGACCGGTGAACGCTTCGAAATGCCCAGAGTCTAAAGGCAATCCGGGTATAATTAATCGAGTCCGTCACTCGGGCATCGCAAAATGGCACCGGAGAGGGGAGCATGAGCAAAGTGGCTTTGTTGATCATGGTTGTCATGGTGGCGGCCGTCGCGGGAGGGTTGGCGTTCTACTTCTGGACGCTGCAGCGCAAAGGGCGCAAGGCCCTCCAGCAGCTCTTTCAGCAGTGCCAGACCCTTCTCACCACTTCAACCGATGGCATTATGATCCTCGAAAAAGATGACTCATTTGCTTTTATCAACGAAACGATGCGCAGCCTGCTGGGGATCGTCCACAGTACGCGTATGCTTTTTCGCCAGGATATGCCCACCTTTTTGGTCCAGGACAAACGCTATTCGCTCGACGAAGCGTTCAAGAACCTGAAAAACAAAAACGAACCGATCACATTTGTCCCGCAGGTCTACGCCAAGACACGTCGATACGACAAACTTGCCGCCGATCTCTACCTGGGCTATCTCTACGACGATCAGGGGTATGAAGCGTATCGCGTGGTCATCGTACGCGACTTGCGCGAGGTGTTTCATGAGATCGCTTCAGGCAAACGCGACCCCCTGACACAGCTCCCCAATCGCGAACTGGCCTATCAGGATTTTCTCCAACTCTGCACACAGCAGCACCTGCACGACTCATCGCTCTCACTGATGCTGATCAATATCGACAACTTTCTGGTCGCACAATCTTTGCTGGGGCATGTCAAAACCGACAAAACCATCCTCTCAGTTGCTGAGACCCTGAATGCAATGAAGAGCCACCACATCTTTTCCGTCTATCATCTGAGCTATGCCAGCTTCTTGCTGATCTTCCCGCACATCGAATCGATCAATCAGCTCCTTGCGCTGGCCGAGGCGATCCAGGAACGCCTCTCTGCGCTTTATGCCGAGCACAAAAGTGCTGTCTACTTGACCGCCTCCATTGGCATCGCCTCCGCCTCTACAAGCGGTCCGGCAGTGGATCTATACGATCACGTGCATGCGGCATTGACCGAAGCAATGAAGCTGGGACCGGGCAGTACTTTTCTCTACCGCAAAGAGACCCAGCAGCCGACCCAAAATGTCGCTCTGCTCCAAAACGATATCCAATACGCCATCGAGCGCCAACAGCTGATGATTGTCTATCAGCCCATTGTCGATGCCAAAACCCACGAGATCGTAGCAGCTGAAGCACTGATGCGGTGGAACCATCCCAGCCACGGTATGATCTCACCCGATGTGTTTATCCCACTGATGGAGAAGACCGGATTTATCATCGAGGCAGGACACTACCTCATCACCGAGGTGGTCACGCAGCTGGAGAAGTGGAAGCAGCTTGGCTACAAAGATATTACTGTTTCCCTCAACGTCTCGATGCGGGAAATCGATGCACCCGATTATGTAGAGTTTCTCTCCAGACAGCTGCGCAGTCACTTTGTTGAAGCGCATCGGGTCAACGTCGAGATCACCGAAAGCATGGCCATGAGCAACGCCGAAAAGATGCTTTCGGCACTGGAGCGACTGCACGCCTCCGGTGTTCCCATCTCTCTTGATGATTTCGGGACCGGCTACACGTCGTTTTCGTATCTGACCCAGATGCCAGCCAGCTCCCTCAAGATCGACAAAAGTTTTATCGATAACTTCCAGGAGGAGTCCCGCAATCAGCAGGTGGTTCGTGCGATTATCGAGATGGGCCATGCGCTCGGCATGTCGATTGTCGCCGAGGGGATTGAATCACAAGAGGTAGCCACCATGCTGCATGATTTTGGTGTGGATAAGCTGCAGGGGTATTTTTTCTACAAACCGTTGCCGGTCTTTGAACTCCAGTCCCTCATCTCCAATGGCACAACCCCTCCAGAGGAGGGAGAGTTGCCTCTGCACACGCTCCGCTGAGGCTTCTGAAGCGGATCGCTGTTTCTATCTCCCGGATGATTGTTTTGCCAGCCACTCCCGCACGACAACACGATCATCAAAGGGCTGCTTCACACCGGCAATCTCCTGCCAGGTCTCATCTCCTTTGCCCAGAATGACCAGCACCTCATCTTCGGCCAGACTTGCCAATGCTGTCTCGATCGCTTCGCGCCGATCAACCAGGGCAGTGACATGGTCCTTGCCCTGCAGTCCAACCATGATCTCATCGATAATCGCCTGAGGATCTTCGCTGCGTGGATTGTCACTGGTGACATAGATTCGGTTGGCAAAACGCCCGACAGCCGCTCCCATCCGGGGGCGCTTGGTGCGATCCCGATCGCCTCCAGCACCAAAAACGACGACAATCTTCTGATCGCGCAAACTCTCGAGCACATTCACAATCCCATCTTCGGTGTGTGCAAAATCGACGATCACCATTGGATCGCGACTGACCACCTCCATCCGTCCACTCACACCGCCAAAATGCTCGACCTGCCGACACACCGCCTCAAGGGGAGCGTCGGTCAATCGTTTTGCGGCGGCAATGGCGGCCAGGAGGTTGTAGAGGTTGAAAAAACCCATCAACGAGGAGTGGAACTCCGCCTCTTCGCCCAGTGCCTGCACACCGGCATGGATACCGCCCCGGAGCGTGTAGGCGATGATGCCGTAGGTTGCCGGTGCATCTACGCCGTATGTCTGGGCCTGTTTGGGGTTGTATTCGAGATGGGTCAGGGCATCTTTGTTGAGCAACTTTGGGCTTGCATCGGCGAAAAAGCGACTTTTGACCTTTCGATAGGCTTCAACCGATCCGTGGTAATCGAGATGATCGCTGGTGACATTGGTGTGGATCTTCAGGGCAAATGTCAACCCTTCGATCCGTTGCTGATCGATCGCATGAGAACTCACCTCCATGACAAAGTGAGTGCACCCGTGCTCCAGAGCTCGGCGCATATTGACAAGCGTATGCAGGATGGAAGGAGTGGTCATGCTCTTTGCCTCGAGCCGATTGTCTCCCGCAAAGAGTCCACGGGTCCCCTGCAGGGCAGCAGGATGCCCCAGATCGTTTAACAGCGAATAGAGCACGGCTGCCGTCGTGGTCTTACCGTTGGTGCCGGTGATGCCGACCACCTGCAACGTATCCAGGCCCCATATCTGTATCAACTCGTTCGGTGTCAGCGTTGGCGGTGGTGTCTCCATCGCCTCGATGTAGGGAGTGTTTTGGGCTGTTTTGAGCAGGACAACTCCCTCAGCCCATTCGGTCGTATTGTCGGTGATCTCCTGAAAGCCTTCGGCTCCAAACGGCACCCGCATCATGTCCCTTCGGGCAGCAGGCGATAGAGAGCGTAGATCGCCTGATCGGTACGGGGATCACCTGCCATGGCATCGAGATAGTTGGCAGCAACCTCATGCTGACCGGCCTCGATCAGACGGGTGATAAAATCGATAAACTCCTCCTGAGTACGGATCACCACGCGCGTCGAGAACATGACATCTTCAAATGCGCGTGCAAAGTCACCCTTCTCCTGAATGCTCTGGAGAAAGTCGTCATAGCGAATGCCATTGCGGTAAACGGTCTCCTCTTCACTGGTGCCGGAGAGCTGCTGAATGATCACGCGTGTGGATCGAATCGCCTGCATCAGCTTGTCGATCACCTCCTCGGCATCCTCGTTGGTCTTTTTGATCACCTGATAGTAGTCGAACAGCGCCTGGGCATCTTCACCGTTCTCCAACCCCAGATCGCTCAGATAGGCACCCATCTCAGCCTCCTTGATCTGCGGATTGTCGCGAAGAATCAAGCCATATATCTTCAGTGCGTTGGTATAGTCTTTGCGCAGGAATTGCTCCTCGGCGCGTGCAAGCAGTGTGTGGGTATTGGCCATGATCTCACCTGTTAACGTAAATAGAATTCTGCTTTTGGTGCTGTATTGTACACTAAAATGGCAAAGGTTACCCCTAAATCCCGGCTCTCGAAATGAAAATGCGTCGTTCTGCACCCTGACAACAAGCGCTTTCCAGGTCGGGAGAGCGTCCAGCGTCCGGTCAAAAGCGGTAGCAGACAAAAACCAAACGGCTCAACGGCCAAAAGATGTCTGCTCTTTGGGGGATATTGCCGGCATTTGGGGCGCAAGACACAGGAGGACTCCTGCAGATGCCGCAACGAGAGAGCGGCTGGTGACCGGATCGCAGGACCCGGCCAGAAGATTAGACCAGCTCGATAAGCGCCATGGGTGCTGCATCTCCGCGGCGCATGCGGGTTTTGATGATGCGGGTATAGCCACCATTACGGTCGGCATAGCGGGGTGCGATCTCTTCGACCAGTTTGTGGGTGCTGGCTTTGTGCTGCAGTTTAGCAAAAATGGCACGGTGTGCGTTGCCATCGCCGGCCGCAGCCCGTGTGATAAGTCGCTCATAGTAGCGGCGGAGCTCTTTGGCCTTGGGGAGGGTTGTTTCGATGCGGCCATGCTCAGTCAATGCAATCGCCAGATTTTTCAGCAAAGCAGCACGGTGTGCCGATGTGCGGCTGAGTTTGCGATAACCGTGTCTATGTCTCATGTGTGTCCTTTTGTTATTTGGCTTTGAGTTGTTCGATTTTTCTGGCCAGAACGGTTCGGGTCTCTTCGGGCAGGTGATACTCCTCTCCAAATCCGTGTTCGTTCAGGCACTCTTTGATCTCGTCAAGCGATTTTTTGCCAAGATTTTTGATGTTTTTGAGTTCGTTGTCGCTCATCAGAACCAGTTCGCCGAGATATTTGATCCCCGCGCGATCGAGCGAATTGAAGCTGCGTGCGCTCAATCCCAGAAAATCGACACCGACCAAAAAGGCCTTGAGCTCATCGTTGTCGTTGCGTCGGGTCGGCGCGCTCTCGATATCGACATCCAGCACACCGCTGAAGACCGACATCTGCTTGTTCATTGTACCCAGCGCATTGGCAAACGCCTCCACGGGTGCGATCTGCCCATCCGTTTCGATGTCGAATACAATCTTTTCGTAGTTGGGATTGTCTTCGACCAATACGTTTTCAATCGCATAGTTGGCTTTGCGTACCGGTGTGAAAAAGGCATCCAATGCGATGTGATCCTCCTCCACCGTGTCGGCCAGATCTTCACTGGGAACATAACCGATGCCTTTGGCGATCTCAAGGGTAAAGTTGAGCTCTGCGTCTTCGTTGAGGGTGGCAAGCATTACGGTGTCGTTAACCACCTCGACTGCATCGTTGACCAGGTCGGCTGCAGTGACTTTGCGTGGACCCTTGAATGCATATTCGACGCGCACGCGATCGAGTGCTGCGTCACGAATGCGAAACCGGATGCTTTTGAGATTGATGATAAACATCGCAACATCCTCATGCATACCTCGAATCGCATCAAACTCATGTGCCGCTCCCTCTACTTTGAGTGCGATGGGCGCATAGCCGATCGAGCTTCCCAGGATCAACCGGCGCAACGGATGCGCCAACGTCACCGCATAGCCGCTCTCGAAAGGGTAGGCAATGATCCGTGCACGGTGTTCACTGATCTCTTTGACCTCCACTTCGGTCGGCAAAAAGGGTGCAACTTTAATCTTCTTCATGGGCTATCCTTTGGGGATTACTTCGAATACAGCTCAACGATCAAGCGCTCTTCGACCGGGATTGCGACCTCTTCTCTCTCCGGAATACGGGTGAAGATGCCAAAGAGTTTTGCCTTGTCTACGTCCACCCATTCGACCATACCGGTCTGGTTGGTCAGTTCCATGGCGCGAACGATCTGGGGGTTGGCCTTGCTCTTTTCGCGCACCTCAATTTTCTGGCCAGGCTTGACGCGGTAAGAGGGGATATCAACCCGCTTGCCATCGACAAGAATGTGGCCGTGATTGACCAGCTGGCGCGCAAACGCGCGAGTGGTAGCAAATCCCATGCGATAGACCACGTTGTCCAGCCGTTGTTCCAGCAGTTGTACCAGCAATTCACCGGTATTGCCTTCGCGGCGATTGGCCTCTTTGAAGAGGGAGCGAAATTGCTTTTCGCTGACGCCGTACATAAATTTTGCTTTCTGCTTCTCCCGCAGCTGCAGACCATATTCGCTGATCTTCGTGCGGCGTTGTCCATGCTGTCCGGGTGCATAGGGGCGCTTTTCGAGCGCACTTTTCCCGGCCAGACGCCGTTCACCTTTGAGTCCCAGATCCACGCCAAGTCGTCGTTCCAATTTTTCAACCGGACCTCTGTATCGTGCCATTGTTCCACCTTTTTATCTGTTTCGATGTGTTTTCGTCTCTGCGCCGTGCGCAGGCTGCTGTTTCAACCGGAGTCGATGATGCCGTTTGCGATGTTAGACGCGGCGCTTCTTGGGGGGACGGCATCCGTTGTGCGGCAACGGCGTAATGTCCTTGAACCACATGACGCGGATCCCTTCGACGGCTCCGATCGATTTGACGGCGGTATCCCGACCCGATCCGGGGCCCTGGACTTTGATGCCAACCTCTTTGATGCCGTGCTCTTTGGCTTTGGTCATTGCATCGTCTACTGCTTGTTGTGCGGCATAAGGGGTCGATTTTTTGCTGCCCTTGAATCCCAATGCGCCTGCACTGCTCCACGCCAGGACGTTGCCCATCTCATCGGTCACCGTGATCACGGTGTTGTTGAAGGTGGCCGCGACATAGACGACGCCGCGCGCAATGTTCTTTTTCGATTTTTTCTTTGCCATTCTCTTGTGCTCCTGTTACGCTGAACCGACGGTTTTACGCTTGCCCTTGCGGGTACGTGCATTGGTCTTGGTCTTCTGGCCGCGTACCGGCAGGCCGACGCGGTGTCGCAAACCTCGATAGTTGCCCAGATCCATCAGACCTTTGATATCCATGGCGACCTTTTTGCGCAGATCTCCTTCGACCATATAGTGCTCCTGGATCTCCTTGCGGATCGTTGCCGCTTCGGCGTCTGTGAGCTCATGAACGCGCTTGTCATAGCTGATCCCGGTCGCATCGAGAATCTTGCGGGACGTCGTCAGACCGATACCATAGATGTAGGTCAACGCATACTCCATTCGCTTGCTCTTGGGCAAGTCCACACCTGCTATACGGGCCATGCTTATCCTTGTCTCTGTTTGTGTTTTGGATTTTTACAAATCACGCGGACGACACCTTTGCGCTTGATGATCTTGCAATCATCGCACATCTTTTTGACCGAGGGTCTTACCTTCATCTGAATGTCTCCTGTAGATTTTGGAGCGCCTCCCCAAACAGCTTGCTCCCTCATCACCGAAAACGTTTGCTCTGCACAGCATGCGCCCAAGACGGTTCGGCCACATAGCCGACCAAAGACGCGGTGCGCAACAGAGGCAAACGATTGCGATGCCTGAATAAGGGTGGCACAACCCACGCGTTGTGGGCATGTGCTGTCTAACGAGATGCCTTTTAGCACCTGAGTGTGTGCGTGGTCGGGCGAGCAAATGCCGCGACCAATCCTTGTATAATCGGTGCACGTTATACAAAGATTCTTCACGCAGTCTCCCTGTCGCCTGTGTATGAAAACAGGGGTGAGGATTATACCCAAAGAGTCATTAACAATTTCTGAACGCTGCCCGCTTTGGACAAAACAGGCCCGGTTTGCCTCCACTTTCACTCTGCATGCACTTGCAGAGAGGCGCGGTGCGTTCAGGAGTCCGAGTTTCCATTTCGGGATTTGAGGAAGGTGGATTGACCGACCAGTTGAGGTGGGCATAAACGATTTTTGGGTAAAATGGGCAAATTTTCTCCGAGAAGGATCGCACGTGAAACTCTTTGGAACCGACGGGGTGCGCGGCAAAGCCGGCCTCAAAGTCACCGCACCGGCGGCCATGCGGCTGGCCATGGCGACCGGCATCCATTTTCGTCCTCAGGCCAAAACCAACAAGATCCTTGTGGGCAAAGATACCCGCCGCAGCGGTTACATGATCGAAAATGCCATCGTCTCCGGCCTGACCGCTGTCGGGTACGATGTGATTCAGATCGGGCCGATGCCCACGCCGGCTATCGCCTTTTTGACCGAGAGCATGCGGTGCGATGCGGGGATCATGATCTCGGCAAGCCACAACCCCTACTCCGACAACGGCATCAAATTTTTCGACGCGACGGGCAACAAACTCTGCAGCGACTCCGAACGGCAGATCGAAACGATCTACGGCGACGACGCACAGATCGAAGCGGCGCAAGTGACCGGCAAAAAAATTGGACGCTCCAAACGCATCGATGATGTCATCGGTCGTTACATTGTGCATATCAAAAATTCATTCCCCCAGCACCTGTCGCTTTCGGGAGTGCGCATCGTCGTCGATACAGCCAACGGCGCAGGCTACAAAGTCGCACCCACTGTGCTCGAGGAGCTGGGTGCTGATGTGATCCTCCTCGCCAATACCCCCAACGGCTTCAACATCAACGAAGGAGTCGGCGCCATGCATCCACAGCATCTGGCCGCCGCAGTTCAGCACTACCGCGCCGATGTCGGCATCGCCCTCGACGGAGATGCCGATCGCGTCGTCATGGTCGACGAACAGGGCGAAGTGATCGACGGCGACAAACTGATGGGGGTTCTGGCCGTCTATCTCCACAAACACGGCCAATTGCGCGGCGGCGGAATGGTCGCGACGGTCATGAGCAACCAGGCGCTTGAAGACTACCTCGCTCAGCACGATCTGCATCTGTATCGCAGCGCCGTAGGCGACAAGCATGTTGTCGCGATGATGCAGGAGCGCGGCATCAACTTTGGGGGCGAGCAGAGCGGACACATCGTCTTTAGCGACTACGCCAAAACCGGTGACGGCATCACCAGCGCACTCCAGGCGCTCGCCTGCCTGGTCGAAGATGGCCGCCGTGCCAGCGAAACATTCAATCCCTTTCAAACGCTTCCGCAACAACAAGTCAATCTCAAGGTCGAGACCAAGATACCGCTCGAACAGATCGACGGTCTTGCCGCACTCCAGGAGCAGATCGAGCAGGCGAAGATGCGACATCTGTTTCGCTATTCGGGCACCGAAAATGTCATCCGACTGCTGCTTGAGGGCGAGGATGCCCGCGAGGTCGAGGAGATGATGGAAGAGATCAAAACCTTTTTTATCAAGGCGTTAGCGTAGTGCGTAACTGGACGATCTTTTTCATGGCTGCAGCCGGCATATGGCTCCTCGATCAGGGAATCAAGGATCTCTTCGTGCAGGGCTGGGAGTGGCACCACCGCTGTCTCTCACTGGAGCTGCACTACAACCGTGGCGTTGCTTTCAGTCTGTTTGCTTTTTTGGGGCCGCATCTGAAATGGATCCAGATTGGCCTGGTTGTGGCCATTGCTGCCTACCTCATCACCACCCGCACGACCCACAACCATCCGCTCCTTTCGGGTCTGTTGCTGGGGGCAGCTGCCAGCAACCTCTACGATCGGTTTGTACACATGGGTGTGGTCGATTATGTTGCATGGCACTGCGGATTCAACTACGCGGTATTCAATCTCGCCGATGCAGTAATCGACGCGACAGTCCTCCTGCTGCTCCTGTATGCATGGCGTACCACCGGACGGGGAGCTGCTGGCTGAATGCGACAATGGCTTCTTGCAGGTGTACTGCTGTGGCTGCCCGCAAACATAGATGCACGGGCTGTTCCATGCGACATCCGCCCCAATACCCAGACTCCGCTGGGCCCCTGCGTACGACTGATCGATCAAAAAGAGCTCCAATACGATCGCATCGATGGTGTTGCGTTTCGTGAAATTTCCGATGTAGCCTACGATCCATCCCGGCAGCTCCTCTATCTGCTGAGCGACAAAGGAAGGCTCTTTCGATTGCATGCACGCTTCTCGGATCGTGAGGCGGTGCTCGATTCGCCAGGCGGCGTACGCCTGCACCGACCCGGACACGATCGCCTCAAACATCGCAACCACGACAGTGAGGGGCTCACCCTCGATGAACGCGGTCGTCTGTGGGTGAGCTTTGAGCGTCAACCGCGCATCGAGCGGATCAATGCGCACGGTACTCTCGTCGAACGCGCCGCTCTGCCCCAGGGGTTTCCTCCCGCATCACAACTGCGCGGCCCCAACAAACAGCTCGAGGCGCTGACCTGGCACCCACGCTACGGCCTGATCACCGCACTGGAGCGGCCGC
>CAZWMZ010000204.1:0-4134 GCA_964634965.1 uncultured Nitratifractor sp.
TTGCTTTTGGTCGTCTGCTTCTGTTCGGTCACGTAGGCATTCATCATCGAATCGACCGAATCCTGATCAAATCCGATCTGCCCCTCGCCGCCCATGCCGCCCTGAACCTGTTCGAGCATATATGAGAGGGCTTTTTTGATAAAGGTCGCTTGATCCAGATGTGCCAATGCCGCCAGCACCCGATCGATCTCAGGGTGGATGGCCGTCTCCTCGAGTGCTTCGAGCACAAACTCGATCGTGCGCTCATCGACACCCCCCTCGCCCGTAATGGTCTCCAGACGCATATCGGCACCGACCTCCTTTTGGATCCGCATCAGTTCACGAAACTCTTCGGTGCTCACCAGCGTGATGGCCTGCCCGGCTTTGCCCGCGCGTCCAGTACGGCCGATGCGGTGGACATAGCTCTGCGGATCGAACGGGATGTGGTAGTTAAACACATGCGTCACCCCCTTGACATCCAGGCCGCGTGCGGCGACATCGGTGGCGACCATGACCGTGATTTCGTTGCGTCGAAACGCTTTGATCGCTGCGTCGCGATCGGTCTGCTCCATATCGCCGTGCAATCCAGCCGCATTAAACCCCTGCTCCTGAAGCAGCTGAGCCACCCGGTCAACCTCCCGTTTCATGCGGCAGAAGATCAAGCATTTGTTGTACGTTTCGTGCTCGAGCAGCTTGACGATCGCTTCGTCGCGTTGTGTCTCGCTGATAACGTAGTAGCGCTGATCGATGACGTTGTTGGTCGTCGCCTCGTCGCCGACAACGGAGATAAATTTGGGCTCATACAAAATCTCATCGGCCAGCTGCTTGATCGGCTCAGGCATCGTCGCTGAGAAGAGCAGCGTCTGGCGATTTTGCGGGATATACTCAAAGATCTCTTTGATATCATCCAAAAAGCCCATATCGAGCATCTCATCGGCTTCGTCCAGTACCACCACTTCGGGGTTAAGGACATCGATCTTGCCCTTTTTATAGAGGTCTTTCAGACGACCCGGTGTGGCAACGATCACCTGAGTGCCTTTGTGGATCAGGGCGATCTGACGCCCATATCCGACCCCACCATAGATCTCCAGCGTGCGTATGCCGGCAAAACGTCCCAGGTGATAGATCTCGTCACTGACCTGCGTGGCCAGCTCACGCGTCGGGACAATGATGAGCGCACGGGTGATCTCCTCGCGCGCGAGCATATCCAGGATCGGCAACCCAAATGCTGCCGTCTTGCCTGTACCGGTATGCGCCTGACCGATCAGGTCGTGTCCCTCAATGATGAGCGGAATCACCTCTTTTTGGATGGGACTTGGCTCTTTGAATCCGGCGATACGGATACCTTTGGCGATCTCCTTGTGAAAATCGAAATCCTTAAAAGTCATAATGTGCCTTTGGCATAAATTCGAGTTGACACAAACGCAACGGCATCATTCTGCACACACAACATGCAGCGGCTATCCCATCTACGGTGCAAACCCGTACATCCAAACATCGCAACGCGATCTTTGAACTCAACCCAAAGGCTCACATGCCCCTGGATTCAACCCAAACCTTTCGCGGTTCCTCATCACTCATTCAAACGGGCACCCACAAGGGGAGCCCCTACAACATTTGGCAAAGAGGGGACGGATAATATGCAATCCGCTCTTATGATGCAATCATTAACAGCATTATACCCAAGAGTATCCGATAGATCCCAAACGGCACAAACGTAAAGCGCGAAAGAAACGCGATAAAGAGCTTGATCGTCAGCCAGGCGACAACAAACGCGACAGCAAATCCGACGGCAAACGCTTCCCAGTTGGCGTGGGCGAATGCGTGGTAGTGTTTGAGCAGGTCGTAGCCGCTGACGGCGGCCATGACCGGAATGGCCAACAAAAAGGAGAACTCCGCAGAGGTTGTGCGATCGAGTCCGACGAGCAATCCGCCGATGATCGTTGCGCCTGCACGCGATGTTCCGGGGATCAGCGATGCGATCTGAGCGATACCGATCAGGATCGCCTGCTTCCAACTGACCGATTCGATGGTGTGGGTGCGCGCCCGATCGTCACGGTAGAAGAACTCCACCACCAAAAAAACCACACCGCCGATGATAAACATCCACGCAACCACCGGCACACTAAAGAGCGCTTTGATCTGATGACGAAAGAGAAACCCCACAGCCCCCAGTGGCACAAAAGCGACCATCAGCTTCGACCAGAGCTGTCGATGACTCAGGCTCAATTTTTCACGATAAATCAGCACCACAGCCACAATCGCCGCAAACTGGATGATCACCTCATAGGCCTTGACCAGATCGCTCTCCTTGACCCCCAGATAGTGTGAAGCGACGATCATGTGCCCCGTCGAAGAGATGGGCAAAAATTCGGTAAAACCCTCGATGATCCCGATCAGGATCGCTTGAAACATATCCATGAAATCTTCTCCCTTTTAAATCATATTGGCGAAATAGCCTGCATCCGATGCCAACAGCGCCTCGGGGCTTCCCTGGTCGGCGATGATGCCCTCTTCGAGGATATAGATGTATTCTGCCTGTTCGATGGTGCTCAGGCGATGCGCGATGGTGATGACAGTCTTAGAGGCCAGATAGGTTTGCAGATCGGCAAAGAGCCGGCTCTCGGTATGCACATCCAGAGCCGAAGTCGATTCGTCCAGAATCACCACCGCCGGATCGGCCAGAATCATCCGTGCGATCGCCACCCGCTGGCGCTGACCGCCGCTGAGGCGTATGCCATCTTTTCCCACCTGGGTCTCCAGCCCCTCGGGCAGTGCTGCGACCACCTCCTCAAGCTGCGCGATCCGAATCGCCGCATCGACAGCGGCCGCATCGTGCGCTTCGCCCAGTGTGAGGTTGAAGTGCAACGTAGCGTTAAAGAGTTTGGGGTTTTGCAAAATCACATACACCCCCTCGCGCAGGCGAGCCGGCGCAACAGCGGTATGGGCGATGCCGTTGTAGCGAACCGTGCCCCGATCGGGGCGGTAAAAGCCGGCCAAAATATTGGCCAGCGTCGTTTTGCCCGATCCGCTAGGACCGACGATCGCAACGTTGCTTCCGGCGGCGATCTCGAGCGTGATGCCTCGCAAGATCGGTCGATCCGCCTGATAGCCAAACTGCACATCCTCGCAGACGATGCTTGCCGATGACTGGTGAGCAAACGGATCGATCGGTTGCGCGATCTGGGGTTCGGTTTGCATCGCCAGGATGCCATTGAGCCGCTCGCAGGCTCCGCGGGCGTTGGCCAGCGCATACTGAAACCCGATCACATCCTGCGTCGGCGTCATCATGATCCACAGATATCCAAACACCGCCAGCATCATCCCTACACTGAGGTCGCTGTACGCCACGACACCAATGCTCACGGTTCGAAAGATCTCATAGCCACTCAAAAAGACCAAAAACGACACCCGTATCGCCCGATCCGACCGATAACCAAACGCCACCGAACGCTCACGCAACCGAGCTGCCTGCCGGGCAATCCGATCAAAAAAATAGCGCTCCTTGTTGGCCGCACGCACCTGATGAAAGAGCTCCAGCGTCTCGTTCAGGGCGGATTGAAACGCTTCGATCGCCTGGTTTTCCTGCCGCTTGAGGTGGCCGACCCGACGGGCAAGCCTGGCGGTAAACATCACCACGATCGGATTGGTCGCCAGGATGAAAATCGCCAGCGGCCAATGGATCGCCAGCAGCACACCGGCTGTAAAGATCAAAATCAGCACCGATACGATCAGCTTGCCCACCGTGATGCCGATAAAGGCATCGACCGTTTCGACATCGGTCACCAGGCGCGAAGCGACCGCACCGGGCGAGAGCGTCTCATACTCTGCCAGTGCCACCCGCTCCAGGTGAGCAAGCATCTGTGTGCGCAGATCGTATGCGAGGGTTTTTGAGACCCCCAAAAAAGTGCGCACCTGTGCGACATTGAGCCAGACACCCAACGCGCGCAACCCCAAAGTCAACAACAGAAAAAAGAGCAGATAGCCCGGAACCGACATCGGCACGATGTGGCGCGCTACCCAACCGGTGAGGGTCTCGCTCTTGTGCAGCAACAGTTCATCCACCAGCATCGGGATAAAGAGCGGAATCGCCACCGTGATCAGGGTCGCAGCGATGGCGAAGAGATTGGCTCGCAGCAGGGTGCGCCGGTGACG
>CAZWMZ010000205.1:0-1885 GCA_964634965.1 uncultured Nitratifractor sp.
GTGCATGGAGGATGCGATTTTGTTTAAGGGCATGTTCGATCCGGTCATCGACGAAGATCGGTGCAACGGATGTGGATTTTGTCTCGGACGATGTCCGACGCACGCGATCGACTACCGTGTGCTTCCCTGGCCGGAATCCGACCCACCATTATAAGGCGACTGTGCCAAGCCCGTAAACATTGGTTTACCGTTGTGTGTCATAATCCCATCTCAACCCTTTCAAAGGAACCCAAGTGACTACAGAAGCATTGCAGAAGCGCTACCCCAACCTGTTTGAACATCTGGCCGACAAAGATCTGCTCATGCGTCATTTGATCGTCGTGGACGAAAACGACGAAGACATACTGGATGATGATATCAATGACGATCTGTACGACCCGAGCGTCTACTCACATGTGGTCTACCTCCATGCGCCGGTCGTACAGGCTGCATACTCTTCTTTGAGTTCTATTCATGAGCGCATTCGGAACGATGAGGCCTTTGAAGATCTGTTTGTCTCCGAGCAGGATCTTTGGGGTGTGGTGACCGGACTGGATGAAGAGACGATTGCTTTGCGCATCCTTGATGCGATCGAAGCCGTCCTTTCTGAGCGTGAAGCAATCGATGCTAAAACAAAAGGGTAGGCGATGAAACGACTCCTTCTTGCACTCGTGGTTTTGGCCACAGGTACTGGATTGAAGGCCGGTATGCCGACGGTTAAACCTGCACTGTCATTGCGAGTCGATGGCGCGGCTAAAGATATTGTAGCGTACCCACCCAACATATACATCGGCACCAGTCGAGGCAAGCTGCAGGTGTACAACCTCAAGAGCAACACCTTTGTCAAAGAGATCACGCTGCCCAGAATCAAAGATTTTATGGGAGACATGATCGATGCGGCTGCTGCAAGCATCGACTACATGGACGGGCGTTATCTTCTGCTCAGCGACAGCGGCGAGAAGGGGTACAGTGATCTGTGGATTCACGAGAACAATGTCACGAAGAAAATTTTATCGGCCAAAGACAAAAAAACCCTTGTCAAGGCTCGCTTCATCGACAAAGATCATGTCTTGCTTGGCACGCTGGGAAACGAAGCGGTTTTGATGGAACTTTCGACCAAAAAAGAGCTCTATCGTAAGCAGTTGAGCGAATCGAAATTTTCTGATTTTGCACTTAACGCCGATCGCACCCGCGCTGCATACGGATGCGAAAGCGGAGAGATCACCGTACTTGAAACCCGCACTGGCACCATCCTCAAGCGTCTCAACACGCTCAACAAAGACAATGTCTATAAAGTCGATCTGAAAAACGGGATTGTTGCGGCTGCCGGGCAGGATCGCCGTGCGGTCTGGTACAGTGTCAAGACAGGCAAGGGCGACTTCTGGCCGGCGCACTTTTTGATCTACGCGACCGGCTTGAGCCCCAGTGCACGCCGCGTCGCATTTGCGATGGATGAGGACAACTCGATCTCGATCTACCGCATCGATACGCATCAGAAGATCGCCCGACTGACAGGCCAAAAGAGCACCCTCAACACCATTGTCTTTCTTGACGAAAATCGACTGGTCAGCGGCAGCGACGACGATACGGTGTTGCTGTGGAATATCGCTAAACAATAACCGACCGGCGCACATCGTTGCGTCGCAACCATTACAAGGAGTAACAGCATGAACATATCCAGCATTGTGGTTCAGTGCCGCAGCGAATATTACGATGAGGTGCGCGAACGTCTCGAAGAGAGCGGCCTGTGTGATTACCACTTTGGCGACAAAGAGAAGGGCAAGATCATCATCACGATCGAAGGCGAAGATGTCGAAGAGGAGATCAAAAAACTCACCGCCATCCAGGCGATGCCCCATGTCATCGCTGCCGATATGATGCAGACCTATCAGGAGGATATGCTCGA
>CAZWMZ010000206.1:0-2953 GCA_964634965.1 uncultured Nitratifractor sp.
GGATTGAGGTGTTCGGTGATGCGTTTGATGGTGCCGCCTTTGCCGGCCGCATCGCGCCCCTCAAAGATCATCAGGATCTTGAGTCCCTCCTCTTTGACATAGTTTTGAAACTTCAACAGCTCGATCTGCAGTTTGCGCAACTCTTTCTCATACTCGAGCGTCTCTTTTTTGACCCAGACCTGCACCTTGCCGGCTCGGCGTTTCTTCTCCGCCTTGGAGAGCTTTTCGGGCGCTTTTTTGGGCGCCTCCTCCTGAGCTGCTTTTGCGCTTTCGGGGGCCGCTTTTGCTTTTGCTTTCTCTTTTTTTGCCATTCATAACCTCCTTTTTTTGGGGTGGATCAGCTGGTAAATTTACCGTTCTTGGCTCGCTGAGCCTCCATGATCTCGATCTCACGCGCACCCGAGACCACCACTTCGTTGTTGAGCACATAGTCAAGCGACTCATCCCGTCCGCTGTAGTCGATCGCGTCGAGGATCACCTTCATCGCCTCAAGGCGCGCCTGGTGCTTATCATCAGAACGGATGATCGTCCAGGGGGCGTGGTGCGAATGGGAACGCTTGAGCATCTCATACTTGGCGTTGGTAAAATCATCCCAGCGCTCCTGAGCCTGCATGTCGATCTCGCTCAGCTTCCACTGACGCAGCGGATCGGTCTGACGGCGCTCGAACCGTCGCGCCTGCTCCTCCTTGGTAACGCTAAAGTAGAGCTTGATCAGGGTGATCCCCTGACGGGTGAGGTCTTTTTCAAACCCCTTGACCCCTTTCATAAAATCCTCATACTCCTTCTTGCTGCAGAAGCCAAACACCTGCTCTACCATCGCGCGGTTGTACCAGCTGCGGTCAAAGAGCACGATCTCGCCGCCGTGAGGAAAGTGCTGGATGTACTTTTGGTAAAACCACTGCGTGCGCTGCTCTTCGGTCGGCTTGCCCAGCGCGACGATGCGGTAGTGCTTTTCGTTCATGTAGCGGGTCACGCGCCGAATCGTTCCGCCTTTGCCGGCCGCATCGCGCCCCTCAAAGAGAATGATCATCTTCTGCTGGGTATCTTCGAGGTGCTTCTGGAGCTTGATCAGCTCGGCCTGGTAGGGCTTGAGTGACTGCTCCTCTCTCCGTTTTTTCAACGCTTTTTTGGCCGCTTTTTTCAGCGTCTTCTGCTCGGTATAGGCCTCGACCAGAGTCTGCAGATCGACCTCACGACCCTCGATCTGTATCGTCTGAGGAACTTCGTTTTCCATCGTGTACTCCTTGGGTGCGAACAGGCATCCCCTCTGGATACCGTCGCCAAAATTCAACGGGACGCATTGAGCGATGCCCATCTGGAACCCAACACATCCGTTGGATTGATTATACTCCGATGGAGGTAAAAGGGCGCAGTGCTTTGATCAAAAAGGTTCCAATTTGTGCAAATTGTGCTGATAAGAGTTAGAGTCCTGCGTTGCGAATCGCTTCCGACTGAGCATGCGCAATCAGCGGATCGATCACCCGTTCAAGTTCGCCGCCGTGGATCACCTCATCAAGCGCATAGAGGGTCAACCCGATGCGGTGATCGGTCAGACGATTCTGGGGGTAGTTGTAGGTACGGATCTTCTCGCTGCGATCGCCCGATCCGACCTGAAGCTTGCGCTCGGCCGACGTCTCGGCCAGCTGAGCCTGGAGCTCAGCTTCGTGAACGCGGGCTTTGAGGATCTTCATTGCTTTGTCGCGGTTTTTGTGCTGCGATTTTTCATCCTGCATCGAGACGACGATGCCAGTGGGGATATGGGTCAGGCGCACTGCCGAATCGGTGGTGTTGACCGACTGCCCGCCGTGGCCGCTGGCACGAAAGACATCCATCTTGACATCGCCAGGCTTGATCTCAACTTCGACATCGTCCACCTCAGGGATGACCGCAACGGTAATCGCCGAGGTATGAACCCGCCCCTGAGTCTCGGTCTGCGGAACACGCTGAACACGGTGGGTGCCCGCCTCGTACTTGAGCTGACTGTAAACCCCATCGCCCTTGACCAGTGCGATGAGCTCTTTGTACCCGCCTGCAGTGCCCTCAGAAGAGCTGACAATCTCGACACGCCACCCCCGTCGCTCGGCAAAACGCAGATACATCTTGAAAATATCTTCGACAAAGAGCGCACTCTCATCCCCTCCGGTTCCGGCACGCAACTCGAGATAGATGTTTTTATCGTCATTGGGGTCGCGGGGCAGCATGAGGAGTTTGATCTCCTCTTCGAGTTGCGGCACGCGCGGCTCGAGTTCGGCGAGCTCCTCTTTGGCCAGTTCACCCAGCTCGGGGTCGCCCAGCAGCTCTCTGTTCTCATCGATCGCTTCGAGCGCAGCACGATATGCACGTGCTTTCTCCACCAGCGGTGCCAGCGCAGCCTGCTCCTTGCTCAGCTCTGTCATGCGACCAATATCGGCGGAGATATCGGGCGAGCTCAGCAGAGCATTGATCTCATCGTAACGGTCGATAAAGGGTTGCAGTTTGTCGCGAAGCATGTGCAGACCTCTTCAGGTGAGAGCACCCTGTGCCTGCACGGCACAGAGCAGTGGGGCAGAGAGCAAAACCTTATGCAGCGTCGAGAGAGTTGACGAGTTTGTGGAGGCGGCTGACCTTGCGTGCAGCAGTCTGTTTTTTCAAAAAGCCCTTGCTGACAAAATGATGCAGCTGACGGTTGGCGATCTTGAACGCTTCGGCTGCGGCGGTTTTATCGCCCGCTTCGACGGCCTGGCGAACCGCTTTGACGATGTTTTTCATGCGGGTACGGTAGTAGCGGTTGCGCTCGGTACGCTTGATGGTCTGTTTGATGCGTTTTTTGGCGGATTTGTGATTGGCCATGGATTTGTTCCTTTTTGGGTTGTTCAATTTGGTTTTCGATAGCTGTGGCAGTGACCAGAGTCTATTGGGTGCGCGAATTCTATCGAAAAGATTATTAATTTTTTATGATCGCATAATAATCCAG
>CAZWMZ010000207.1:0-6819 GCA_964634965.1 uncultured Nitratifractor sp.
CAAATCAAGCTACGGTAAGTGGGAAAGACCCTTCCGGTCATAATGTTACAGACACATCAGACGATCCGACAGACACCACCGACAATGACCTTGATGGTGACGGCGATCCAGATGACCCGACCGTTACGACCATTCTGCAACACCCTGCAATCCGCGTCACCAAAACCGCCACCTTCAACGATGCCAACACCAACGGCTACGCCGATGTGGGTGAGACGATAACTTATGCGTTTACGGTAACGAACACCGGAAATGTACCTTTGACGAATGTTACGCTAAGCGACCCGAATGCGACCATTACCGGAGGTCCGATCGCCAGTTTAGCTCCGGGTGCAAGTGACAGCACGACCTTTACGGGAACCCATACGCTTACACAAGCCGACATTACCGCTGGCAGCTATACAAATCAAGCTACGGTAAGCGGGAAAGACCCTTCCGGTAATAATGTTACAGACACATCAGACGATCCGACAGACACCACCGACAATGACCTTGATGGTGATGGCGATCCAGATGACCCGACGGTGACACCGCTGCCAGTATCCTCACTGATTCAGATCCAGGGAGTCTTCTGGATCGACAGCGATGGGGATGGTATCTATGATATTGGTGAAGAAGAGGTGTCCGGCGCCCGGGTTGAATTGCTCGACAGCGATGGCAATCCTGTTCCCTGCCCCAGGGGCACCATGCGCTATCGGATCGATACTCAATCCTACTACGATGACCTGCTGGCCAGGACAACCGATACGGGCAAGGGATGCGTTGTTGAAACAGATAATCAAGGCTACTACCATTTTGACGGCCTGAAGCCGGGTGAGTACAGCCTGCGATTTATTATGCCCGAAAAAGAGAAGCAGAATCAGCTCACCTTTGCAAACGGTGATATGGAGACATACACCGTCAAAGTCGATGCCACTGCGGGTGATGCCGTCGTCAATGTACCTGCCAATTGTTCGTGCGCCAATATCGAGAGCGATTTTATCGATGCCATGGACAGGATCGCAACCTTGCTGATGATGGTGCTGGTGCTGATGATCGGCGGGGGAGCATCGTTGCGAAACGAAACATGATCTGTGCAGGGAGCAGCCCTGTGGTCATCGATCGTGGGCTGCGCCAAAAGCTTTTTGTTGCCTGTGCGGAGTACGCTTGAAGCGGATATATTAACGCTGCTGGCCGGCGCAAGCTGGCAAGAAACAAGCTGTATCTGAAGGGATTTACACGAAGAACACAGGGGAAGCAGGACGCTCCGGGAACGGGCCCGGAGCGTAAAAAGTTTTACGGATTGACGGTGGTTTTGTAGGCAAATTTTCCGTCTTTGACGACGTTGACAACTGCCGACTTGACCGCATCTCCGTTTTCGTTGATGCTGATCACACCGGTGATGCCTTTGTAGCCCTGAGTACCACGCAGGTTGGTGTTGATGCACTCTTTGTCGTCGCTGGCTTTGCCGGCGTCGATGCATTTGTTCATCGCATTGAGGATCATGCCGTAGGCATCGGCAGCAAGTGCACCCATCGAGTCGGATGTCTTGTTGTATTTTTTGTGGAACGCTTCCACATATGCCTTGGCCTCAGGCGAGCTGGCAGCCGCTTCGTTGAAGTGGTCGGTATACATGAATCCTTCGGCATCTTTCCCACCGATCTTGACCAGTTCCGGGAAGCCTACGCCATCTCCACCGATGAAAGGAGCATTGACGCCCATGGCGCGTGCCTGCTTGACCAGCAGAGCCCCTTCGGGATAGTAGCCGGTAAAGGCAATGATGCCCGGGTTGGCTGCTTTGATGGTGGAGACCTGTGCATTGAAGTCTTTGTCGCCAGAGTTGATCAGGACCTTTTTGACTACCTTACCGCCGGCGGCTTCGTAAGCCTTTTGGAATGCTTTGGAGAGACCAACAGAGTAGTCCTGCTTGGCGTCGGTTACGATCACTGCAGTTTTCATGCCATTGTCAAGTGCATACTTGGCGGCAACAGCTCCCTGGAAGGGATCGATGAAACATGCACGGGTTACGTATTTTTTACCTTTGGTAACACGCGGGTTGGTTGAGGCGTGAGTGATCATAGGGGTTTTGGCCTTTTCAGCAACAGGTGCCATGGCCATGGAGTTGCTCGATGCCACCTCTCCGAGGATGACAGAGACTTTGTCTTTGTCGAGCAGACGCTTGACAGCGGTAGCTGCTTCGACTTTGTCGCCACGGTCGTCCAGTATTACCAGCTTGATCTCATCACCGTTTTTGAGCTTGTGGTTTTGCTCGTAAGCGATGCCGAGACCATCTTTGGAAGTTTGACCAAAGGCAGCAATGGGTCCGGTCAATGGCAAGACGACACCGATCTTGACCTCTTTGGCCAGAGCCATACCGCTCATCAGTGCAACGGCTGCTGCAATGCTCACTGTTTTTTTCATGCGTTCTCCTTGAGAGTGTGTTTTGGTAGAGACGGGCACGCGGCCTGTCTCTTGCGCCTCAATGGTAACAGGTTGAGCCTTTTGAGAAACTTATACGTAAAGATTATATTGGACACCAGGTCAAGGGTATCTCAAAAGAGCGCCTCCAAAACAGACCCTGTACTTTTTGGATCGGATATCGCTATCCATGCCCCAGCAGACGCTTGATAATGACGTTGATGCGTGCACCGTCGGCGCGGCTGCCCAATCGTGCTTTGGCTTCGCCCATGATGCGCCCCATATCCCGCATGCTCTTTGCGCCGGTCTGTGCAACGATCTCTTCGAGTGCAGTGGTTAACTCTTCGTCGCTGAGCGGTTCGGGCAGGTAGGCGCGCACGATGGCCAGCTCTGCCTCCTCTTTGGCCACCAGATCGTCGCGTCCGCCCTGGGCGAATTGCGCTTTTGCATCTTCGCGCTGTTTGGCGTATCGGGTCAGGATCGCCTCAACGTCACTGTCGTCGAGTTCACGGCGCTCGTCCACTTCGATCTGCTTGATCGCAGCACTGAGATTGCGCAGGGTGTCGCGCCGGGCGGTATCTTTGGCCCGCATGGCCTCTTTGATGTCGTGTTGGATCTGTTCTTTGAGGGTCATGGTTGCTCCTGGATGTGTTTGGAAGATTATACCATTTTTTTTGGCTTAGGCTAAGAGAAATTATCCTATGATTGCGATTAGAAAGGATCGATGAATGACCGTACTTCAACTCCTCTTGCTGGTGATAGCCGGTGGCATTTTTTACCTCTTTTTTCGACAGCTTTTCAGCGGAAATTATCCTCGCCGCGGGGTCGATTTTGAAGCCTCTCGCCCCGATGAGCAGATCGGAAGCGTGATGCAACCGGACACAATCTTTCGCACCCAAACCCTCCCCAATCCTCACCGTCGTGATGAGTTGTTGACGATGGCCGATCGGGCCCTGGAAGCGGGAGACAACCTCGAAGCCAAAAAAGCACTCCAGAGCGCACAGATATTGGCACCGGACGATCCCGAAGTGCTGCGCCGTCTGGGTACTGTTTATCTCAATATGCACGATCCGGCTTCGGCAAAAGAGACGCTGGAGCACCTGTTGCATCTCGACGATCAAGACGATCTCGCTGAGGCACTGTATGCCAATGCGCTGCACCATCTGGGTGAAGAGAGCGCGGCGATCGCACATCACGAAAAAGCGATTGCGCTCGATCCGGATTATGCGCCCCACTACTTCAATTATGCCAATACCCTCTACGACATCGGACGCCGCGAAGCGGCGCGAAAGCAGTATGAGAAAGCGTATGCACTCGATCCGGATATGCTCGATGCGAAACGGATGATTGAGGAGTTGCAATCGTGAGCGTCAACGATCAATGTTTCGTGGCGCAGATTGCAGATGAGAAGATCCTGCTGCACGTGACCAATGTGTGCGGAGAGTGCTACCGCGATATGCACGAAGGCGATCCGATCTACTACGATATGATGGCGTATCGTTATGTGTGCAGTGCCTGTGCCGAACGCTTGAGTGAAGAGATGGGTACGGATCGCGTATCCGAGGAGAATGAACTCTCGAGTGCAGGGTTGTTCGGGTCGTAACGTACGATACGAATCAAGCGGTTTCAGCCAGCTGATGCTGGCAGGCATACTCGATCGCATTGCGGTAGCTCAGGCCATTGAGCCTTCTGTTCTGATACGCCTTGTCAAATGCCGTACCGTGATCGACGGAGGTGCGCAGGATCGGCAGGTTGAGGCTGATGTTGATCCCTGCATCAAAATGAAGCGCTTTGAGCGGGCCAAGACCCTGGTCGTGATAGAGGGCGACATAGTGCGTGAAACGCTCGCGCATGGCCGGGATGAAGGCGATGTCGGGAACGATGGGGCCAACGAATGCTGGATGTTGGATGCTGGATGTTGGATGCTGGATGCTGGATGTTGGATGTTGAATGTTGAATGTTGAATGTTTGGTGTTGGGTGTTTGGTGTTGGGTGTTGGGTGGTGAGGGTTTGGTTGGCTTGTTGGATGGCTTGCGCGATGATGCGCTCTTCGTCCCCTAAGACACCGCCGTCGCCGGCGTGGGGGTTGAGGCCGAGTACGGCTACGGTGCTCTCTGGCTTGGCGGTGCGGTAGAGATCGATCAAAAAACGGGTGAGTTTCTCCGCGTCGATCGCATCGGCGACCTGGCGCAGTGGAATGTGTTCGGTGTAGAGCGCAACGTACATCTCAGGGCAGCCGAGCATCATGATCGCTTCAGCGTCAAACCAGTCACGCAGGGCGTCGGTGTGGCCTTTGTAGTCGATGCCGGCTTGCTCCCAGGCCTGCTTGTGAATGGGCAGGGTGGTGACAGCATCGGCCTGTTCGGCACGCGCCAGAGCGACGGCGTGGACGAACGATGCATAGCTGTAGGCACCGCTGGCAGCATCCACGATGCCAGGATGAATGGTAAACGGATCGGCAAACGCTTCGACGGTGCGAAAATCGTCGGGCACGGTTCGCCCCAGCAGATCGGCTGCCTGCTCAAGCATGGTGCGATCGATACAATAGATCGGTTCGGCCATTGCCCGGATCGCCTCGTGGTGTTCGAGGGCAAGCTGGATGCCGATGCCGTTGAGATCTCCGATGGAGATAGCGACTTTTTTCATGGTGCTCCTTGGGCGATGAGGCGGGCTTTGGCGGTGCGGGTAAGGCGCTTGATGGCGATCTCTCGCTTCAGGGCGTGGCTTTTGTCTGTGCACGTTTCGTGGTAGCGCAGCGTAACCGGTCGGCGCGCACGGGTGTATCGTGCACCCTTGTCGGAGTGGTTGTGCTCATCGATGCGCCGAGCTAGGTCGGTCGTGATGCCGGTGTAGTATGTCCCGTCGGCACACTCGAGGATATAGACGGAGTAGGGAATGCTGGTCATCGCTTATTCTCCGCCCCTAAGGCAAGATTTCGCTGATTGGATTTAAAGAGATCCTTTTGATACTGCTTGCTTCTTTTTGTTTTGTTGCCTTTGGGCAGATAGGGCTTGATATTTTTAAACCAAAACGTATCATTGTCATCAAATGTGCATTGGATCGGATCGATATCGTTAAAATAGACAAAAGCCTTTACCCCATCGCTGTCTTTGAGCAAATAGTGGTAGAAGGTTCCACCCTCAAAATCATATCTCGAAATCTTCAAGTCAACAATGCCCTCATTTCTTTGACCGCTTGCTCCAAGCCTGTATAGACCGATCGGGCGATGATGCTCTGGCCGATGTTGAGCTCCTCGATGGTTTCGATCGCGACGATTTCGGTGACATTGTGGTAGTTTAGTCCATGTCCAGCAGCGACGCGTAGACCCATCTCGGCTGCATCGTAACTGAGGCGGCGCAGGGTGGTGAGCTCTGCATCGAGGCGCCGTCGCAATTCGGCGCGGGGCAGGTCGAGCTCGGGGATGGCGTGGTGAGTGCGGGCAAGGTTGGTGTGCAGCATTGCCCAGAGATTGGCATAGGTACCGGTATGAAATTCGATCCACTCGACGCCAAGCTGCCTGGCGGCACGGATCGCTTCAGGGGCAGGGTCGATGAAGAGCGACACTTCAATCGCATGCGCCTGCAACTGCGCGATCGCCCTGGTCAGTGCAGGGGGGTTGCCGATGACGGCCAGGCCGCCTTCGGTGGTGACCTCTTCGCGCTTTTCGGGAACGATTGTGGCGCGCAGAGGTCGCAGTGTACAGACAATCTCGATGATCTCAGGCGTAGTGGCGCACTCAAGGTTGACCGGAAGGGGGGAGTGGGCGACGATGGCCCGAGCATCCTCATCGTGCATGTGGCGACGGTCTTCGCGCAGGTGGATCGTGATCTGATCGGCACCGGCACGCGCGCAGATGCCCAGCGCCTGCAGGGGATCGGGATCGTTGATGCGACGGGCTTCGCGCAGGACGGCGATGTGGTCAATGTTGACACCCAGTTTCATGGTGGCTCCTTGTACGTGGTAGATTATAGCAACACTATGGTAAAATTCCTCAATTTTCTCCAAGGAAACTCTCATGGCAAAACGCGAGATTACCAAAGCAGTTCTGGCCTATTCGGGCGGACTCGATACCAGCATTATCCTCAAGTGGCTGCAGGACGAATACGGTTGCGAAGTGGTCACTTTCACCGCCGATCTGGGGCAGGGTGAAGAGGTCGAACCGGCACGCGAAAAGGCGCTGCAGCTTGGCATCCAACCTGAGAACATCTATATTCTTGATCTGCAGGAGGAGTTTGTGCGTGATTTTGTCTTTCCGATGTTTCGCGCCAACGCCATCTACGAAGGGGAGTACCTGCTGGGTACCTCGATCGCGCGGCCGCTGATCGCAAAAAAACAGATCGAGATCGCGCACGAAACCGGTGCCGATGCGGTCGCACACGGTGCGACAGGCAAGGGCAACGATCAAGTCCGTTTTGAGCTGGG
>CAZWMZ010000208.1:0-7214 GCA_964634965.1 uncultured Nitratifractor sp.
GATTTGGGTTGATGGATCTGTAACCTTATCTGTGGTATGATGAGGCATCTTGTTACGTGGAGCCGATACGATGAACGAATTGATGGAACGCTTTGAGATTATCCGTCTGGCGGTCAAGCTGACCGATCACGACACCGTCGATCTGCAGATACGGAAATTGCGCAATGCCAGTACCGACAAGCGTCTCCACGACATTTTGGATGAGCTTGAGAGTAAAAATTTTCGCCAGGCCCTCTATCAGATGCAGGCTTATGTGGAGGATAAAGAGCCGCTCTTTCACGATGCCGATGCGTCAGAGGATGTACCACCGGGTGATCTGGAGTCGACCAGGACCGAGGCGCGACCGGCAGTGCCACAGGGGGATGGGCATGTTCTGAGTGTCGAAGAGATGCTGGCGATGACCCGTGCGAGCGCTCAGGGACCGCGCGCATACGAGGAGCCGGCGGCGACCGATACATCGGTATCCGACGGACTCTTTGGGATCGCCGACGATGAGGAGAGCGCCCTGGAGAACGCGACGCCGGATGCGCCGACCGATGCAGCTGAGCCGACCGCATCGTCGCCGACACCGTTTGATGCGATGATGGAGGAGGAGACGGCATCGGAGGGGGGCGAAGAGCTGTTCGATCTGGATACGCACCTACAGACGCCGTCGGAGTCGCCATCGCCCACTCAGAAAGGAGAGGAGACGGAGGCCTCCACGGAAGAGCACGCCGCTGGAGAGCAGGCGCAAGCGGATCTGTTCCATCTCGATGAGGGATCGACCTCCTCTCCAGCTGAGGCAGATTCGGCAGCGGAGGAGTCCGACCCCACAGAGACGCAGATGTCGGAGACGGCTGCAAAGACAGAGACCTCCGCTGGTGTCCAGCCGGATACCGATGCAGAGCCCGAAAGCGGGGATGTTGATCGGCCCATCAATACCTTTATCCCGGTCGATTCCGATGAACAGCGCTACGAAGCCTTTCCCTACATGAGCCAGAAGTTTCGCAACCTGCTCCACCAATATCCACAGCTTGAGTCGTACGAGGAGGGGGTCTATCCCGAAGCCCAGGCTTTTATCGATCGCGTGAGCTCTCAGAGCTATACCGAGTCGGAGGTTGAAGCGGTCATTGCACGCTATCAGGAGCTCAAGGCCGAAAAACACCTTGCCGAAGCGGCGCAGATGCTCATTGCAGCAGCCGCGACCGAATCAGCATTTGCGCAGTTTATGCTGGCACGCGAACTCTTCAAAGGCGAGGTGCTCAAGCCCGATCACCCCGAAGCGTTCACACAGATCAACCACCTGGCCGAGCGCAATTTCCCCGAAGCGATTTGCGATCTGGGTCAGCTCTACGAGCACGGTATCGGAATCGACAAAAACAAACGTCACGCCCTGATGCTCTATCACGAAGCGGCCGAGATGGGTATCGCGCGGGCACGCCAGCACTATGAGCGACTCCAGCACGCCAATCCGCTGCGCTCGATCACTTCGCTGTTTAAAAAGCGTCCTTGATCTCGTTGGGGCGCCTTGCTCCGCGACGTTTGGGTCGTACCTTTTTCTTCCCGGCACGATCCGACGCAACGCCTTTGTGTCCGCCATCATCCGGCTTTAAACACAAGTTGACTAAAATAGAGCTCGAATTTTACACAAAAGGCAGGCAGGCATGATCACATGGATGCAAAGACACAACCGTTATCTCGTATGGACGATCTGGATCGCCACGATCGCTTTCATCGGAGCCGGTTTTGTCGGATGGGGGAGCTATCGATACGGCTCCAAAGCCAGCGCGGTCGGCAAAGTGGGCGCGATCGAGATCTCCCGTGAGCGACTTTCGTTTACCTACTCCAATCTCTACAACCAATACAAAGAGGCCCTCAAGGGCGACTTCGACGAGGCCAAAGCCAAAGAGATGGGCTTGACCCAGAGTGCGTTTCGGACGCTGGTCGCACAGGCGCAGCTGCTTAACCTTGCGCGCGACTACGGCATCGTCGTCAGCGACAAAGAGCTTGCCGACTACATCGCTTCGCTTGGTGCGTTTCAGGAGAACGGCGTATTCAATGCGACCATCTACAAAACCTATCTCAAAAACCGCGGCCTCAAAAGCAGCACATTTGAAGCGATCTTGTCGGATGAGTTGACACTCAAGAAGCTGATGCAGCTGATTGAGCATCCGGCGACCGATTTTGAGGTGGACGCTGTTGCCTCGGCACTGCGCCTGCAGGAGAAGGTCGCCTACCGGGTGTTGACACCCGATCCCAACAGCATCACAGTTGATGATGCGGCCGTACGGGCCGAGTGGAACCAGACGCGTGAGCAGTACATGACGCCACAGAGCTATGCGCTCTCGGTTCTCTGGACCGATACACAGTCGATCGATGTCAACGCATCGGATGTGCGGGCCTTTTTTGACAAGAACAGTTTCAACTACATTGACAAAGAGGGCAAAATCATTCCCTTTGAGCAGGCAAAAGCCGATGCGGAAAAGGATCTGAAGATCAAGCGAGGGAAAAAGAAAGCCCTCCTGGATTACATTGCACTGAAAAAAGGCAACAAACAACCCACCGAGACCTTGACACTGCCGATGAACGATCCGGCACTTCCGGCCGAACTCTGGGCCGCCGTTGCCCAGGCCGATACCGGCACACTGCTCAAGCCCAAGCCGATCGGGACCCGTTACGCAACGGTCCGTATCGACAAGATCATCGCTCCCCATCCGATGCCGTACGAGCAGGCCAAACCACGCATTGTCTCTGCGCTCAAGGCCCGACGTGCCATCGAAGCGGTGCAACAGCAGGCGCAAACGCTCCTGCAGACGATCGACAAAGCGATGTTGACAACCAGTGATTACTTTAGTTTGACACAGCCTCCTGCGCTCTTTCCGTTGAATCGACAGGAAAGTTTACAGTTTGTTGAAAAGCTCTTTACATCTTCAGGAAAAAAGGGTATTATTACATTGTCGAGTCGTATCGTCGTTTACAAAATCGTCGATCAACGTATCGGATCTGCTGATGCCAATCTCACGGCGCAGATTCGACCCGAAACCGACCGGATCAAACGTCAGATATTCGAGAAGGCTTTGTTCGACAAACTGAACACCCGATTCCCTGCCGAGGCTTACGTAAAAGGACTGTGATTGAGCCAGACAATCTTAGCGATCGATGTTGGTTCCACCAAGATCAGCGCTGTCATTGCTGAAGTGACCGAGGCGGGCGCGCTTGAGATCACCGGACACGGCTTCGCCAAATCTCAGGGCGTCAAAAAAGGGATCATTACCAACATCGAACTGGCATCCCGCTCGATCAAAAAAGCGTTGAGTGATGCGCGCCGCATCGCCGGAAACAGCATTTCGGTTGCGACCATTTCGATCTCCAACGCTTACGCCAAGAGCCTCAACTCGACCGGCATTGTCAATATCCCCCACAAAGACATTTCGCTCAAAGAGATCAACCGGGTGATGGAGACAGCACTCTACAACGCCAACATTCCCAACGAATACGAAGTGATCCATGTCCTGCCGTACAACTTTAAGGTGGACGATCAGGATTTCATCGAGGATCCGTATGGGATGAATGCCAGTCGTATGGAGGTGGATGTCAACATCATCCTGACCCAAAAGTCAAGCCTGAGCAATCTGACCAAGGCTGTGCGCTCGGCAGGGGTTGATATCGAAGCGATCGTGCTCAACAGTTATGCCTCTGCCATCGCGACGATGAACGAGGATGAAAAAGAGCTTGGGGTCGTCGTGATCGATATGGGTGGGCAGAGCAGCAACCTCATTATCCATACCGGCAACTCGATCCGGTACAACGATTTCATTCCGGTTGGCTCCAACCACGTCACCAACGATCTCTCGATGGCACTCCACACTCCGTTGCAGGTGGCCGAGAAGGTCAAGAGAGAGCACGGCAATCTCATCGAACGCAGCAGCGATGTGATCGATCTGCCTGTTATCGGAGACGAAGAGAGCTCCAACAGCATCTCACTGGAAATAGTCCACAGCGTGATCAGTTCGCGGGTCGAAGAGCTGCTGGTATTGCTCGAAAAATCGTTTGCCAAAAGCGCCCTGCGTGAGCAGGTCGGATCGGGCATCATCCTCACTGGCGGCATGACAAAACTCAAGGGATTGCGGGAGATGGCGCAGGCCATTTTTCACGGCATGCCGGTTCGCATCGGTTTCCCCCGCACGCAGGGGGGGCTGTTTGAGGAGCTCAACGATGCGGCCTTTTCGACGGTGATCGGACTTCTGCTCTATCAGATCGGTGAGCATACTCAGTATGAGATCGACAACTCTCGGCGTCTGCTGCACAACAAATCCGAAGCGATTGACGAGCGCGAAGCGTTGGGCAATATCCGCCTCGATCGTGATCGCACGGCAGGCAAAAAAGCGACGAACGACTTGCTGGAGGGCCGTCGCGCCCAAGGCAACACTGGCTCCAAAGAGGACGATGGGGACGAGACTGATTTCTCGTTTGATGATCTGCCTGACACCCAGGAGGGCAACCATACTCTGCTGGGTCGTTTTCTGGACTGGGCCAGGCAATTATTTTAAAAGGAAGGGGAGACCATGGAAAATTTTGAGATAGAGATCGAACGCATCGATTCAGACACACCCGAAGGAGCCAAGATCAAAGCGATCGGCGTTGGCGGCGGCGGTGGCAACATGATCAACCATATGATCAACGAGGGAATTACCGGCATTGATCTGATCGTGGCCAACACCGACGCACAGGCCCTCAACACCTCGCTGGCGCCCTTTAAGCTCCAGCTGGGCATGAACGCAACGCGTGGCCTGGGGGCAGGCATGATGCCCGAAAAGGGACGCGAAGCGGCGCTGGAGAGTTTCGATGATATCAAAAACATGCTCGCAGGTGCTGACATCGTCTTCATCTCGGCCGGCATGGGCGGCGGTACCGGTACAGGAGCTGCCCCGATTGTCGCGCAGGCGGCCAAAGAGGTGGGCGCATTGACCGTCTCGGTGGTAACCAGTCCGTTCAAATTCGAAGGACGCAAGCGGAGCAAACTGGCCAAACTCGGCCTCGAAGAGCTCAAGCGCGAAAGCGATTCGATCGTGGTCGTTCCCAACGAAAAACTCCTGACGGTTGTCGAAAAAAACCTCGGCATCAAAGAGAGCTTTCGTCTCGTCGATGATGTACTGGCCCAGGCAGTCAGCGGCATCTCCAACGTCATCCTTTCCCATGGACCCAACGATATCAACCTTGACTTCGCCGATGTCAAAACGGTCATGAGCCATCGTGGACTGGCCCTGATGGGTGCCGGTGCCAGTACGGGAGCCAACGCTGCGTACGACGCAGCCAAATCGGCCCTTGAATCTCCGCTGCTTGATAACATCTCCATCAACGGTGCTATGGGTGTATTGGTGCACTTCCATGTCCATCCGGACTATCCGATCCTGCAGATCTCAGAGGCGATGGATATCATCGAAGAGCATGCCGACGAAGATGCCAGCGTGATCTTTGGAACGACGACCAATTCCGACTTTGAGCCCGATGAGGTGCGCATTACAATCATTGCAACTGGCTTTGAAGATCCCAACTCTCTGGCATCCGAGCAGGCAAAAAAAGCGCGTGAAGCAACCGATCTGCTTCGCAGTGGCAGTGCCAACTCTGCGCAACCCTCGCTTCAGCAGGCGCGCCGTGTTGTTGGCGGATACGATGCAACCAACGAAGATCTCCTTGACGTCCCGACCTTCCTGCGCAAGCAGATGGATTGATGGTAGGGGGTCACAGACCCCTAGTACTTTCCATCGCCGATGACGATGGGGCCTCCGTCGCGTTTGATCTTGGCTTTTTGCATCAGATAGATTGCGACGTAGATACCGAAGCCGATTGCATAAGAGAGATACTCCGAACCGTAGCCGAGCCAGTGGGCGGTCATGTTTGGGATAAACATGAACGGCACGATGGCTAAAAAGAGCAGTCGTTCGAATGGATTGACTTTGGTGAGAAAATAGCCTTGTGTAGCTGACGAGAATGCAAACATCCCCAACACAGCCGCAACAAAGATCAGTCCGATCTCAAAGGGATTGCTGATCCACTGCCACTTGGAGGCATCGTCGAGGTCGTTGGCATCGACACCTCCGATAAGGAGAAGCTTGGTATTAAAAAAGAACATAAACGGCAGGATCGCGGTGCGAATGTCGTAGGCAAACCCCTGCAGACCTGTCTTGATCGGGTCGCTGCGCGCGATACCCGCCGCAGCATAGGCGGCCATCCCCACCGGGGGCGTATCATCCGCAAGAATCCCGAAATAAAAGACAAACAGGTGCGCCGCAATCGTGGGGATCAAAAAGCCCAGATCGCCTGCCAGAGACATAATGACCGGTGCGGTCAGCGAAGCCATGACGATGTAGTTGGCCGTAGTGGGCAACCCCATACCCAGTATGAGCGAGACGATCGCCGTAAAGAGCAGCACCAGCAGGATCTGTCCGCCGGCAAGCTGTTCGATGACATCGGCCAAAATCAGCCCAATTCCTGTCAACGTGACCGAACCGACGACGATCCCGGCCACACCGGTCGCTACGGCGATGGGCACCATGTTTTTGGCTCCCGCGACCATGCCGTACCAGATGTCCTTAAAGCCGCGCAGCCACACTTCGGCCGTAAGCGGTTCTTTGTTGATCAAGGCTGCAATGGGGTGTTGCGTGACCATAATGATGAGCATGAAGATGATGGCATTAAACGCGGCCATTTGCGGAGATTGTCGCAAAACGATGAGGGTGTACATCAGGAAAAAGATCGGCACGAGGTAGTGGATACCGGTCTTGAAAATTCCCCAGGCGCGCGGCAGCTTATCGGGGTCTTCCCCTTTGATGCCGAGCTTTTTAGCCTCCAAGTGAACAATATAGAAAAGGGCAAAATAACTTACAAATGCCGGAATGGCTGCCGCCATGACGACGTCTGTGTAGCTAAGCCCCAAAAATTCGGCGATGATAAAGGCTGCCGCACCCATAATGGGGGGCATCAACTGACCATTGGTCGAGGCGGCTACTTCGACTGAGGCGGCCTTGTGCGGCGGGAAACCGAGCTTTTTCATCAGCGGGATGGTAAAGGTTCCCGTCGTGACGGTGTTGGCAATCGAAGAGCCGGAGATGATCCCCATCATGCCCGATGCGGCGACCGAGGCTTTGGCTGGCCCGCCGTCGTATTTGCCCAGCAGTGCGTAGGCGAGATTGATAAAATACGCCCCGGCTCCTGCACGCTCCAGCAACGCGCCA
>CAZWMZ010000209.1:0-4195 GCA_964634965.1 uncultured Nitratifractor sp.
GCAAGCATCTGATGGAGTCGCTGTCGCAGTTGCGAGAGGGCAAAGGTACTGAGCGGAGTTTGATCGAATGAGGCTGATCTGGTCGGATGCTTCCTGGGAGGATTATCTCTATTGGCAACAGACGGATAAACGCATGCTCAAAAAAATCAATACGCTGATTCAGGCAATAAAGCGGGAACCCTTTGATGGCATCGGTAAGCCCGAACCGCTCAAGCATGATTTGGCCGGATGCTGGTCGCGCCGTATCACAAATGAGCACCGCTTGGTTTACGAGGTACACACGGATACGATTGCGATCGTTTCGTGTCGTTATCATTATGGTTGATGGAGTTATTGATGGCCAGCTTCCCCCTCTTTTTTGACCTGACGGATAAGAAGGTGTTGGTAGTCGGTGGCGGCAAGATCGCCCATGACAAGCTTGAAAAGCTCGTACAGTTTACCAAAGAGATCACCGTCATCACCCCGCAGATGAGCATCGAGACCCATACCCTCATCGGCGAGCACTGCTTGACGCTCTATCACCGCCCGTATCGTACGGGCGATGCGGAAGGATTCGATCTGGTGGTGGTCACTGCCGATGATGTGCAGGTACATCAGATGATCCATCGAGAGACCCGCCAGATGCGCACCTGGGTCAACAGCGCGCTGGGGGCTCAATACAGCGATTTTTTCTTCCCATCGTTTGTCAAACAGGACGATCTGACGGTAGCCTTTTCGACCGACGGAGCTTCGCCGGCGTTTGCCAAACATATTCGCAAGTGGTTTGTCCGCATCCTGCCCGAAGGGGTGGGCGCGTTTTTGCAGCAGATGCGACGGTTGCGTTCCGAGCTGCCCAAAGGCAAAGAGCGCATGGAGCATCTCGACGCGATGGCCGAAACGTATGTGCGCGAACACTTTAAATCATAAGTTGTACTTATAAGAATAATATTTCTCTCTTTTTTTGATCTGTGTCAAGTGTTTGTAAGGCTGTCCGCTCTATAATGACAAAAATTAATTAGGAGTAAATATGTCTGATATTGTCAAAACCCCCGTAGAAGTACCCGGAGCGACTGTGCCGTTTGTGACCTACACCGAAGAGGGCATGGAGGTCTATGAGTTTGATACGTCGATGATGGGGCCGCCCGAGCCGATGGTCAACGCCATGGCCGGCCTCAAGATGATCACTGATGCGAACAAAAAGCTTGTGATGATTAACCACAAAAAACCGATGGGACTCTTCGATAAGATCGGCGAAAATTTCCACATCACCGATGCCGAGACTCCCGATGGCAAAGCCAAAGTGATCTTCACCTACAAAGCTGGCGAAAGCGAAAAGGCCAACCTCGACGACAGCGATTGTGACGGGGACGGTGAGGAGTAGGCGATGATGAATATCTCGCGCGATTTTGCGCCCCCTTTGCGGATGATTCAGCCTTTTTTTGTGATCGGATCGGTCTTTTACGCGTTGGGGGTACTCTTTTTGCTCTTTTTGGATCCTTCGCGCGGGCACGTCGATCTGGTCACGGTCGGATGGGTGCATTGGTATCTGTTGGGCTTCGTGATGATGATCATCTTCGGTGCGATGGCGCAACTGATTCCGGTGGTGGTCGAAGTGGGTCATGTCTCGGTCGATCTCTACTACATCATCTGGCCCTCATTGCTCATCGGAACCTTGACGATGGTGGTCGGTTTTTGGTGGGTACCTGATGTGCTTGCTTATGGCGGCATGTTGGTGCTTGTGGCGATGGTGACCTTTTTGTTTGAGACGTTTGCGACACTGAGACGAGCCGAAAACCGTACGTTGACAGTCCAGACCGTCTATTGGGCCAATCTCTTTTTGACCGTAGCGATCGTCATTGGTTTCCTGATGGCGCTGGCGATTGGCGAGGGGGTGGTGCTCGATGTGGCCAAGTGGCTTGGAGCCCATGCGATGCTGGTATTGGGTGGATTTGTGACGCTGACCATTATGGGATTGTCGTTGATTTTGTTGCCGATGTTTGGTCTCGCACATGGGTTTGATCAGACCCCCATCGAGCGTGCCTTTATGGTCATGCTGGGTGCGGTGATCGGGTACGTTGTCGGTACGGTGTTGGATTGGAGCTGGGTGCGCTGGCTGGCGCTGGTAGCGGCCTATGTATCGATCGGATTGTACGGATACATGGTCTGGATCATCTACAAAACCCGCGCCCGCAAAGCCCACGATATCTATGCCCGCTCGATGTATGTCGGGTACCTTTCGCTGGCGGTGAGCCTGGTGCTGGGGGTCGCGATGCTTTTTGTTGACAGCGAAGAGGTGCTGCTTGCGGCTGGATGGTTTTTGGTGATGGGCTTTTTCAGCTATCTTATCAACGGACACCTCTTTAAAATCGTCCCGTTTCTGGTCTGGTTCGAGCGTTACAGTCCCCTGGTAGGCAAACAGAAAGTCCCCATGCTGCACGAAATGCTGCCCGACCGTCAGGCAGAGTGGCAGTGGTGGTTTACCACGGCCGGACTGATTCTTGGTGGCATCGGCTTGTTGCTGGGCAGCACCAGCCTCTTTCATGGCGGTGTCGCCCTCATGGTAGTGGGCGCTGGATTTATGCTCAGCAGCATGCTCTATATGATCGGATTTGGCAAGGAATTGGACACACAAAAATCGTAGAGGAAGATTCTATATCTGCCCTTTAGGACGCGTAGGGGCTCCCCTCGTGGGTGCCCTTTTGAATGAGGAACCGCGCTGGTTTATCCGCGCATCGCAACACATAAAAACCAAAAAAGGAAAACAAACCATGTGCGAAGTGACCAAAGAACAGGTGCTTGAAAACATCGCGACTGTGATCGATCCCGAGGTGGGGTTCAATATGGTCGAACTGGGCTTGATCTACGATGTGATCATCGACGATGACTGCAACGCCAAGGTGGTCATGACCCTCTCGACCCGTGCCTGTCCGATGCATCAGATGCTCGAGCAGTGGGTGCGCGAAGCGGCCGAACGCACCGAAGGGATCGCCAAAGCCGAGGTCGAAGTGGTCTGGGAGCCGGCGTGGAACATCACCATGGCAGCCGATAATGTCAAGCAGGCTCTGGGAGCTATGCCGACACCATGAATGCCACCCTCAAACACATCTACGGCAGCGGCGTAGTGTTTTTCTACTACCTCAAGTGGCCGTTTGTCCTGGGGTATCCTGCACTGTTGTATGGAGCCGACTATCCGCGACATTGGTCGATGGATATGTTGTGGCTCTATTGTGTCGCTTTGATTGTCAAAGATTTCATCTATCTGTTTGTCCTCAAAAAGCGTTACGGTCAGGACTAACCCCAAATCTCGCCATCGAATTCTTCGAAGTCATCCATTTCTATGTCGAGATTTGGGACTAACTCCCTCTAACCTCTCATTTGTTACAATCGGCTATCCTGATTGCCTCAAGGAGCCGTTTGTGTTCGGACTGTTTGAAAAAGAGAACGATATCCATGCACGCATCCTCTTCGGATCGCGCGAGGAGGAGCGCCAGACGCGCCACGAGATCACCAACCCCTTTAGCGGTGAGGTGGTCAGCACCTACCCTGTCTGCGATGAAAAAGATGCCAAAAAAGCGTTGCAGATCGCCAAAGATGCCGCCCCTGCTGCTGCCGCTTCACCTCTGCATCAGCGCATCCGCTGGCTCGAAGATGTCGCAGCTCGATTGCGCGAGTACGAAGAGGACTTTGCCCGACTGATCGTCGATGAGGTGGCCAAGCCGCTGCAGTTTGCCCGCATTGAGGTGCAACGGTGTGCCGAAGTGCTGGAGATCACTGCCAAAGAGTTGATCCACCTGCATGGCGAGACGATTCCTACCGATGCGATGCCCAGCGGCCGCAACGCGACAGCATTTTTCAAGCGCGTACCCCTAGGAGTCGTCGTAGCGATCACCCCGTTTAACTTCCCGCTCAATCTCGTCGCCCATAAAATCGCGCCCGCACTGGGTGCAGGCAATACCGTCGTACTCAAGCCCACCCCCGAAGCCCCGCTTACGGCTTACCGTTTGGCCAAGCTTTTTATCGACAGCGAATATGCCACCCCCGATGCACTGAGTGTGGTGTACGGTGATGCCGATGTGGGCTCGGCGCTGGTGGGCAGTCCGATTCCGCGTGCGGTGAGCTTCACCGGCTCGGTCGGTGTGGGCAAGATCATCACCCGTACTGCCGGGATCAAAAAGGTCGCGCTCGAACTGGGCGGCAATGCCGCGACCTTTGTCGA
>CAZWMZ010000210.1:0-4716 GCA_964634965.1 uncultured Nitratifractor sp.
CAGGTCGGCGAGGTGAAGGTCATGGTGATGTCACAACTGTTTTGCTCGCCGGTATGGCAGGTTACGTCGTAGATCAAACCCAGATCGTAGATATTGACCGGAATCTCGGGATCGTAGATCTGGCGCAACCCCTCTTCGATCACTTGGGCTTCGAGCGCTTCGGGGCTCATGCGGACTCCTTGCAGATTTTGGCATAGGCGTAGAGTTTGCCCATAAACGCCTCGAGGCTCTGGCGGCGTACCGGCGAGAGCAGATCGAGGATCCCCAGCCCCTCGAGTGCATCAGGATCGAATGAGAGGATCTCATCCGCTCTGCGACCGTCAAAGAGATCGAGCAGCAGCACCAGCATCCCTTTGGCCATTTCGCTGGTTCCCTCCCCGCGCAGACGCATCACGCCGTTATCGCACTCGGCCACCAACCAAGCTGGCGACGAACACCCTGTGATAAATGTAGCATCGTTGCGCTCTTCTTCGGACAAACGCGTATGACGCTTACCCAGATCGAAAAGGTACTCGAGCTTTTCGTTGGGCGTCCCAAAGAGATCGAAGTCTTCACGGTAGAGGGCGATTTTTTCGGTGAGGGTCATAAGTTTCCTTTTGGTGGTACGTAGTACGTGCTACGTGCTACGCAAGATTGTATTACCAATTACGAATACACATTTTGTCGCACGGGGCGTGCCACTGAGGCTAAAGCCTCAGTTCCAAAATGCGCAGTACGGCACACGTAACACGTAGCACACCAATACGTGTGCTAGTGATGATGGCCACTGTGCTGTGCAAACTGTGCGATATTATCGGGGGTGATCTCCATCAGTTGCCCTTCGCGCAGCTTGTCAAGCGCTTCGATGAGCACGACGCGCCCTTCACCGGGGTGGTATGCCCGCACGCCTTGTTGGAGAAAGAAGCGAAACGGCCCGGCACCGATGTGCGAAGTGACGATGGTACGCACCCCTTTGCTCAGCAGCCATTCCACGACAGGCATACCTCCGTCATAGGGGTTCTTCTCGATCGCTATCTCGCCACCGTCGGTGACAAACGCAAACCATTTAGCATGCCCAAACATCGGACTGATAGCACTTTCGATCTTGTTCATCTTCAGAGGAATTGCAGTCATTTTTTTCCTTTACATCTAAGCTTTACGGGCATCATACCAAAATACCCAAAACAATCAACACAAAACTTAACTTTAATTTTTAATTTTTACTTTTTAATTATTAATTTTTAATTGCTAATTGCTAATTGCTAGTTCCCTCACATCCATGGCACGTCTCCAGGCACGCCAGATGCGCTTCTCCATAGTACGCTTGCTCAAAACGAGCATGGATCTGCTCACGGGTATTGGCATCGGCAATGGTATCGATCACCTCATTGGCAAAGGCCAAGATGAGTATCTTACGGGCGGTTTGTTCGTCGATGCCTCGGCTGCGCAGATAGAAGAGCTGCTGTGCATCGAGCTGTCCGGTAGTCGATCCGTGGCTGGCTTCGAGTTCGTCGATGTCAATCTCCAGTTGCGGTTTGGCCGCCATGTAGGCGCCATCATCGAGCAGGATCGCTCTGTTGTTCTGGTGGGCGACGGTGTAGCGAGCGGACGGCTCGACGCGTATAAGCGCATCGAAGATCCCGCGTGCGGTATCACCAAGGATGTTTTTGGCCACCTGTGTGCTGTGGCTGTGCGCTCCGCGATGGACGACAGTGCTTACGGTTCCGATGCGAGCATTGGCTGTGGCGTAGAGCAGATGTGCCAGATCGACCCGGGCATACGCATCCAGCACAAAACGCAGCTGGTGCACCCCCTGCCCCGATCCAAAATCGTACTGCCCAAACCACAAACGCCCCTGCGGTGCGACTTTAAACGCATGCGAAGCGATCACAACCGCTCCTTCGCAGGTGCTCGTATGCTCCCCCACCCAGGTGAGCGAGGCGTCGCGCGCAATGTGTGCATCGTAACCGTAGAGAAGAACCGTACCGTCTCGCTCTGGCTGCCCCAGACTCATGTCAACCAGCCGCTCCGAGAGACTCGCCTGAGTCTTTTCTGCCACACGCAAGACGATTCGATACGCTGCAAGCGCACCGTGAGCGTGGATGTGATGCTCGATTCGCAGATGGACATCGGATGCGATCGTCACCTCGATCACCCGTGGACTCAAGGCGTGGCTCAGATAGTAGAGCGGATCGTGGTGCTCAGGATCGACGGTGACAGGATCGATCGTTTGCACCGTGACATTATCAGGTATTTCGGTGACGAGGCCATCGGTTATGACGAGTGCCCGGGTCGTACGCGGGGTCGTTGACTGCGTACGCACCCACTCCAGATCGCGCTCCCAGACCCGATCCAGATCGGCATAGCGGTAGGCTTCGCTCCGTTTGTCCGGCCACGGCAACGCTGCGAATCGCTCCAGTGCCTCGGGGTTGTGCAGGTGCATTCCGAGTGACTGGGCGATCTGGGTCGGGCTTTGGCCTCTGAGTTGGCTCAGTTTCATCACGCCTCCTCGATCTTTTCGTAGCCCTCTTCTTCGAGTCGAGCGACCAGTTCGGGACCGCCGGTGTGGACGATGCGGCCGTTTTTGAGCACATGGATATAATCGGGTTCGATGTAGTCGAGGATCCGGCTGTAGTGGGTGATCACAAGGAAGGTGCGCCGACCGTCTTTCATGGCGTTGATCCCTTCGCTTACGGCACGCAACGCATCGATATCCAGCCCCGAATCGATCTCATCGAGGATGATCACATCGGGCTGGAGCATCTGCATCTGCAGGATTTCGTTGCGTTTCTTTTCACCACCGGAAAAGCCTTCGTTGAGTGCGCGGCTGATCATCTCAGGCTTCATCCCCAGTTTGGCCGCAACCTCCTTCATCCGGCGCAAAAATTCCGCGGCGTTAAGCTCCTCTTTGCCCTCGTGGACACGTTTGGCAATGACAGCGGTGCGCAAGAAATAGGCGTTGCTCACGCCGGGAATCTCGACGGGATGCTGAAAGCTGAGAAAGATCCCCTCCAGTGCCCGCTCTTCGGGCTCCATCTCCACGATGCTGCGATCACGCAGGCGAATGTCTCCACCGGTGATGCGCACGTCGTAATGGCCGACGATCGCTTTTGAGAGGGTCGATTTGCCTGCACCGTTTGGGCCCATGATCGCATGGACTTTCCCCGGTTCGAGTGCCAGATCGACTCCATTGAGGATCGTTTTGTCGCCAATGGCGGCTTGAAGTTTTTCGATGTGTAACAGGCTCATCCTACGCTTCCTTCTAATGTGAGTTCGAGTAATGCTTTGGCTTCGACGGCATATTCCATCGGCAGCTTCGCAAAGACCTCTTTGACAAATCCATGTACGATCATGCTGACGCTGTTTTCCTCGTCGATCCCACGACTGCGCAGATAGAAAAGCTGCTCATCGGAGATCTTGGAGGTGGTCGCTTCGTGTTCGACCTGCGCGCGGGCGTTTTTGGACTCCAGGTACGGAAAAGTGTGCGCCCCGCACCGATCGCCAATGAGAAGCGAATCGCACTCGGAATAGTTGCGCGCACCCTCGGCATGCGCACCGATCTTGACCAGGCCACGATAGGTGTTTTGTCCCCGCATCGCCGAGATGCCCTTCGAGACGATGGTCGAGCGGGTGTTTTTGCCCAGATGGATCATCTTGGTACCTGTATCGGCCTGCTGCGCGAGGGTGGTAACAGCCACGGAGTAAAACTCCCCGACGCTGTTGTCCCCTTTGAGGATGCAGCTGGGATATTTCCACGTAATCGCCGATCCGGTCTCGACCTGCGTCCATGAGATCTTAGCATCGCGCTCGCATAGGCCGCGTTTGGTGACGAAGTTATAGATCCCGCCTTGGCCCTCGGCATCTCCGGGATACCAGTTTTGGATCGTAGAGTATTTGATCTCGGCTCCCTCGAGTGCGATGAGCTCCACCACCGCAGCGTGCAGCTGATTTTCATCCCGCATGGGCGCAGAGCACCCTTCGTTGTAGCTGACATAACTCCCCTTGTCCGCAACAATGAGAGTGCGCTCGAACTGCCCGGTATTAAGTGCGTTGATCCGAAAGTAGGTGCTCAGCTCCATCGGGCACCGTACATTGGGTGGAATATAGACAAACGTCCCATCGGTAAAGACCGCCGAGTTGAGTGCGGCGAAATAGTTGTCGTTCATCGGTACGACGCTGAACATATACTTCTGCACCAGATCGGGATAGTCGCGAATCGCTTCGGAAATCGAGCAGAAGATAATGCCGTGCTTTTCAAGCTCGGCAGCATAGGTGGTCTTGACCGAGACCGAGTCGACGACCGCATCGACGGCGATCCCCTGGAGTTGTTTTTGCTCTTCGAGCGGGATACCGAGTTTTTCATACGCTTCGAGGATCTTAGGATCGACTTCATCGAGACTCTCGGGGGCTTGTTTGGGTGCCGAGAAGTACGAGATCGCCTGATAGTCGATCGGCTCATACTCGAGCTTGCCCCAATGGGGCTCTTCCATCTGTTGCCATTTCGCGTAGGCTTTGAGTCGCCGATCGAGCATCCATTGCGGCTCGTTCTTTTTGCGAGAGATAAAGGCGATCACCTCCGCATCGAGTCCCGGCGGAACCGTATCGGCTTCGATATCGATCGCAAACCCCAGCGCATATTCGCCCGAGACCGCACGATCGAGTTGCTGCTCTGCCATCTCTTTCCTTTGGGTTGAGTTGCAGGCAGTGTAGCAGAAGAAACTTTAAAGAAGAGTAAAA
>CAZWMZ010000211.1:0-5280 GCA_964634965.1 uncultured Nitratifractor sp.
TCGGAATCAAAGTGTGGATCTTCAAAGGCGAAGTCCTCCAAAAAGGGATCCAGCCCGAGCCCAAAGAGCGCGAGGGTGGCCGTCGAACTTCGAGAAAGAGAGGTGAATAATCATGTTGATGCCCAAACGAACCAAATGGCGCAAACAGCAAAAGGGACGCAACCGGGGCAAATCGCATCGGGGAAACCGCATCGAATTTGGTGAATTTGCCATCAAGGCAATCGAAGCCGGACGGATCGATTCGCGCCAGATCGAAGCGGCGCGGATCACGATGACACGTAAGATCAGCCGAACCGGTAAAACATGGATACGCGTCTTTCCCGACAAGCCGCTGACCAAAAAACCCCTTGAGACTCGGATGGGTAAAGGTAAAGGTGGCGTCGAGAAGTGGGTGATGAACATCAAACCCGGACGCATTATCTTTGAAATGGCCGGTGTCGAAGAGAGTCTGGCACGTGCAGCGTTGACGCTGGCGCGCCATAAGCTTCCTTTCAAGACCAAGATCATTTCCGCAAAGGACAGCAATGAAATATATTGATATTCAGGACAAAAGCGTCGCGGATCTTGAAGCCTTGCTCAAGGAGAAAAAGCTCGAGCTTTTTACTCTCAAGGCCAAACTCAAGACCATGCAGCTGACCAACACAAGCGAGTTGCGTAGCGTCAAAAAAGAGATTGCGCGCATCCAGACGGCCTTGAGTGCCGCACGTAACAGCAGGGGGTAAGGCATGCCAAAACGTATCATTTCAGGAACCGTGATCAAAAAAGCCGGCGAAAAAACCGCAACGGTATTGGTCGAAAGAAAGGTGCTTCACCCGCGTTATCATAAAACCGTGAAGCGATTCAAAAAATATCTGGTGCACGATGAGCAGAACGAAGTGCAGGTAGGCGACACGATCAACGCGATTGAGTGCCGACCGCTCTCCAGGCACAAAAGCTTCCGTCTGCTTGAGATCACCAAGAGAGGAGAGGGGCAATGATCCAGAGTTTTACCCGATTGAATGTCGCCGACAACAGCGGCGCCAAAGAGATCATGTGTATCAAGGTGCTCGGCGGATCCAGACGTCGTTATGCCTCGGTAGGGGATGTGATCGTCGCATCGGTCAAAAAGGCGATCCCCAACGGCAAGGTTGCCAAAGGTAAAGTGGTCAAAGCCGTGGTCGTCCGCACCAAAAAAGAGGTCCAGCGCGAAAACGGTTCGCTGATCCGTTTCGACGACAACGCCGCAGTGATCATCGACGACAAACGTGAACCCATCGGCACCCGTATCTTCGGGCCGGTTGGGCGTGAGACCCGCTACGCCGGCTTTATGAAGATCGTTTCACTCGCACCGGAGGTATGGTAATGGCACAGAAAAAATTCAAAATCAAAAAGGGCGACCACGTCCGCGTCATCGCCGGTGACGACAAAGGGGCGACCGGTGAGGTGCTTCAGGTGCTCACCAAAAAAGACGCCCTCATCGTCAAGGGGGTCAAGCTCGCCAAAAAGGCAGTCAAACCCACTGAAACCAACAAAGAGGGCGGCTTTATCAGCAAGGAGATGCCCATCCACATCTCCAACGTCCAGAAAGTCGAGGGGTAATCATGAGCAGAATGAAAGAGAAATATCACGCCATCGTACCCGAGCTGCGTGAGGCGCTGGAGATTCAAAATCCAATGCAGACACCCCGGCTCGAAAAAATCGTCATCAGCGTCGGCGCTGGCGAAGAGGGCAAAGACAGCAAATTGATCCAGAACATGGCCGACACGATCAGCTTGATCGCCGGCCAGAAAGCGGTCATCACGGTCGCCAAAAAGTCCGTCGCCGGCTTCAAGGCACGCGAAGGGGCTCCCAGCGGGATCAAGGTGACATTGCGCGGAGAAAACATGTACAACTTTTTTGACAAACTTGTCTCGATTGCACTGCCGCGGGTCAAGGACTTCCGTGGCGTTTCGCGCAAAGGATTTGACGGACGCGGTAACTACAATTTCGGCCTGGATGAGCAGCTGATGTTCCCCGAAGTGGTCTACGACAACATCATGAAGACCCACGGCATGAACATCACCATTGTCACCAGTGCCGAGGAGGACAGTGCCGCATTTGCTTTGCTGGAAAAGCTGGGTATGCCGTTTGCGAAAGGGAGAAGATAAATGGCCAAGAAATCGATGATTAATAAACAGCAGCGCAAACAAAAATTTGCGGTGCGTGAGTACACCCGCTGTAACATTTGCGGCCGTCCCCACTCGGTCTACCGGGATTTTGGGATCTGCCGTGTCTGTTTGAGAAAAATGGCCTCCGAAGGCCTCATCCCCGGCATGCGCAAAGCAAGCTGGTAACAAGGAGCAACGGATGATGACAGATATTATTGCCGATTCGCTTACTCGCATACGCAACGCGGCACAGCGCAAGCTTGATACCACGACGCTCCTGTACTCCAAGACCATCGAGGCGATCGTATCGATCCTGGTTGATAAAGGATACCTCGAGAGCTTTAATGTCCAAGAGGATGGAGCCAAAAAGAGCATCAAGGTGGTGCTCAAATACGACGACGAAGGCAACAGCGTGATCAACGAACTCAAAAAGATCTCCAAGCCCGGTCGCCGTATCTACAAGGGTAAAGAGGCGATCAAACGCTTCAAAAACGGGTACGGAACGCTGATCGTTTCGACATCCCAGGGTGTGCTTCCCAATGATGAAGCATTCAAACGCGGAACAGGTGGCGAAGTCATCTGCAGCATCTGGTAAAGGAGGGGATCGTTATGTCACGTGTCGGAAAAGAGCCGGTCACCATCCCCGGCGGAATCGAAGTGCGTCTTGACGGCAGCACAATCGTTGCCAAAAAAGGCAATACTGAAAAGCGTCTTGAGACGCACGGTCGTGTCGATGTTGAGATCAAAGAGAACCAGGTGGTCTTTCACCGCAACGGCGAAGATAAGCAATCCTCGGCCTATTGGGGTACATATCGTGCGTTGCTCAACAACATCTTGATTGGACTGGACAAAGGTTTCCAAAAATCGCTTGAGATCAACGGTGTCGGTTACCGGGCAGCCATCAGCGGCAAGACGCTGGAGTTGCAGTTGGGATATTCACACCCGATTAACTATGCGATTCCAGAAGGGTTGACGATCTCGGTCGACAAAAACATCATCACCATCCAGGGCGATGACAAGCAGGCCGTCGGTCAGGCTGCTGCCGAGATTCGCGGATTCCGTCCTCCGGAGCCTTACAAAGGCAAGGGGGTCAAATATACCGATGAGACCATCATCCGCAAAGCCGGTAAAACGGCAGGCAAATAAGGGGATATGAGATGTTGAAAAGTATTCAAAAAAAGAAAAACCGTGTCGCCCAGCAGCGTAAGCGGCGCGTCCGTGGCAAGATACACGGCACAGCCGACCTGCCACGTGTGAGCGTGTTTCGATCCAACAAACACTTTTATGCTCAGGCGATCGACGATGATCGAGGCGTGACACTGGCCTATGCCGATGGACGCAAGCTTGGCCTGAAAGCAACGCGTGAGGATGTCAAACCGGTTGCCGCCGATTTGGCTGACAAGCTCAAAGCCGCCGGCATCGAACGGATCGTGTTCGATCGCAATGGCTATCTCTACCACGGCGTGGTCGCATCGTTTGCCGATGCGCTCCGCGAAGCCGGGATCAAGTTCTAAGGAAGCGCCCATGGAAAACATCAATCGAGAAGAGTTCGAAGAGGCGATCGTCAACATCGGTCGCGTGACCAAGGTGGTCAAGGGTGGGCGCCGTTTCCGTTTCACGGCTCTGGTCGTGGTGGGCGACCGCAACGGCACCGTTGGATACGGATACGGCAAAGCCAAAGAGGTGCCCGATGCGATCAAAAAAGCAGTGGATGATGCCTTTAAGAATCTGGTAAAAATCAACCTCAAAGGCAGCACCATCGCCCACGACATTGAGCACAAATTCAACGCCAGCCGCATCATTCTGCGTCCGGCCAGTGAAGGTACCGGTGCCATCGCCGGTGGAGCGGCTCGTCCGGTGATCGAACTGGCCGGCATCAAAGATGTCATTGCCAAATCGATCGGATCAAACAACCCCAACAACCTGGTGCGCTGTACCATCGAAGCGCTGACCCGCATCAAAGGCTAAGGAGCTGATATGAGTTTGCACAATCTACAACCGGCCCCCGGATCGACTCGTGAACGCAAGCGCGTTGGCCGTGGACAGGGATCGGGCACCGGCAAGACCGCCGGACGCGGCCAGAAGGGACAGAAATCCCGCAGCGGCTACAGCCGCAAACGGGGATTTGAGGGAGGACAGCAACCGCTCTACAAGCGCCTTCCTAAGATTGGATTTGTCTCGCGTGTCGAGAAGCCCTATGCGATCAATGTCGACAAGCACACCGCCATTGCCCAGCTGGAGACGATCACGCTGGAGAGCATTCGCACGGTACATAAGCTTGGCAAAAACGTCACCCGGGTCAAGCTGATCGGTGCCGGAGCCAAAGATCTCGCCGCCAAGATCCAGGACGACGCGATCACAACCAGCGGTAAGTAACCATGAATACGCTTACCAAAAAGATCCTCATTACGCTGGGGTTTCTTTTTGCCTACCGCGTGTTGGCGTACATCCCGACTCCGGGTGTCGATCTGGATGTGATCAAACACTTTTTTGATCAAAACACCAACAACGCACTGGGCATGGCCAACATGTTCAGCGGAAACGCCCTGCGTCGGCTCAGCATCATCTCCCTCGGTATCATGCCCTACATTACTGCTTCGATCGTCATGGAGCTGCTGGCAGCGACCTTTCCGGCGCTTGGCCAGATGAAAAAAGAGCGTGACGGGATGCAAAAGTATATGCAGATCATCCGCTATTTCACCATTTTTATCACTGTTGTTCAGGCCATCGGTGTCTCATTGGGACTCCAGAGCATGACCGGAGCGAGCGGACAGAGTGCGGTGATGATCGATACGACGACCTTCATTGCCCTGGCGACCTTTTCGATGCTCACCGGTACGATGCTGCTGATGTGGATCGGAGAGCAGATCACCCAAAAAGGGATCGGCAACGGCATCTCGTTGATCATCTTTGCCGGGATCGTTTCAGGGATTCCGTCCGCCATCAGCAATACCATCTCCTCGGTCAACGCCGGCACAATGAGCTTTCTCGTGGTACTGGCGATCGCTGCGATCATCCTCATCACGGTGGCCGTGATCATCTACATTGAGCTGGGAGAGCGGCGGGTCCCCATCAGCTATTCGCGCAAAACCATTATGCAAAACCAAAACAAACGGGTGATGAACTACATACCCGTACGCGTCAACCTCTCCGG
>CAZWMZ010000212.1:0-4254 GCA_964634965.1 uncultured Nitratifractor sp.
AGGGTGTGGACGAGGCGATTTTTTTTGCCCTCTTTGAATCGTATTTTTGCGCGACGTGCCTGGAAATCGCGTGTGTTGGAGATGGAGCTGATCTCGCGATAGGTGCCCTGACCCGGCAACCAGACCTCCAGATCGATCGTGCGGGCAGCTGAAAAGCCCAGATCACCGCCGCAGAGCTCGACCCAGCGGTGAGGCAGCGCCAATTCGCTCAGCAGATCGGAGGCTTGCTGCACCATCATCTCAAACACCGCTTCGCTGTGATCAGGATGGCTCAGAGCGACCATCTCGACCTTGTCAAACTGATGTTGGCGGATCATGCCGCGCGTATCGCGTCCGGCCGATCCGGCCTCCTTGCGAAAGCAGGGAGTGTAGGTCGTCATCAGGATCGGCAATGAATCCTCGGTGAGGATCTCGTCGTGATAGATGTTGGTCAGCGGCACTTCGGCTGTGGGGATCAGGTAGAGATTTTCGCCTTCGATTTTAAACAGATCCTCCTCAAACTTGGGCAGCTGTCCGGTGCCCTGAAGCATCGCGGCGTTGACCATAAAGGGCACGTAGATCTCTTCAAAACCTCTGGAGCGGTTGCGATCGAGAAAAAAGTTGATCAATGCCCGTTCCAACCGCGCCGCTTCGCCGCGCATGAGGGCAAAGCGGCTTTTGGCCAGCTTGACACCTCGCTCAAAATCGATCCAGCCGTTGCGCTCAGCCAGCGCCCAGTGCTCCAGCGGCTCAAAATCAAATTGGCGGGGTTCGAGGATCCGTTTGATCTCGACATTGTCATGCTCATCGACCCCTTCAGGAACGCTGACATCTGGGAGGTTGGGAATCTCGAGTGCGAGAGTTTCGAGCGATGCTTTGGCGGCACGGGCGGCTTCCTGAAGAGGTGCGATGGTGCTTTTGAGCTCGTCAAGCTGCGCTTTGAGCGTATCGATATTCTTACCCTCACGTTTGTACTCGCCGAAGCGTTTGGAGAGACGGTTCTGCTCTGCTTTGGCTCTCTCGAGTGCGGCGTTGGCCTCTTTGAGCTGATTGAAATGCGTATGCAGCTGCTCCAGGGTTTCAGAAGCTACGCCTTTTTTTTGCAACGCTATGGCTGCATCATCAAAATGGTTTTGGAGGTATTTGAGATCGATCATGCCTTGCCCTGTGATAAAATGATGGGGCAATTATAGTCAAAAAAGAGAGAAAAAGGGCTAAAGGAGATATGCAAAGAGAGCTATCCCGGAGATCGAGAGAGATCCCCGTAGCGCACGCAAGCGCGCGCGGTGGGAACGGGCGTGGTCGTTGCCTGCGTGTTAGTATTTGTAATTAAGGCCGATTTTGATACCGCTGATGTAGTCCAGCTCATCGGCACTTGACATGCTGTATTGGTACATCAAATCGACGTCGATGCTCTCGCTGACGTCAAAAATGACACCGGCTTCACCACCATAGGTTACACCGCTGGCATTGATGTCCCCTTTGGCCTTGTAGCTGGCATAGCCAACATTGAGCCCGATAAAAGGAATGATGCCAACACCCATCGATGCACCCGATTCCATACGGAAGAGGTAGTCTGCATGAAGTTCGCCGCGCGTATAGCTTGCGTTATCGTCTGCGGCATTGAAATGGTCCAGCGTCAGCATGGTCCGCCACTCGATGTTTTGTGCGCCCAGTCTGAACCCATAGGCCAAACCACCGTTTTTGGCATCCGGATCGGCCCCCTGCGTTCCCTGAACGACAGCGTAGCCGACTTCGGCACCCACAAACACTTTGCTCGGATTGGCCGGAACCTTGTAATCACCAGCCACCACAGCCGTCAGGCTCAGCGTCACGAAGGGAATCAAGAATTTCTTCCACATTTTGTGCTCCTTTGTATTAATGAATATGGAATGGTAACATCTTTTATATTAAATAATCTTAAAAGCAGACCGAAAGAGGACAAAAAAGCTGTTTTACGTAAAATATAGACTTTTAGGGTCCATTATATGGTCTTTTATTATCAAATGGTAATGAACATAATCGTCAAAGTGCATGCAATTGCGGCAGACAGGACAGCAGATTTGCCCTCTATTGCGGAACCTTTTTGGGAGTGCGTTTGAGCCCGATCTGGCCACAAACAGGAGAGAGAAGTGGTAGCAAGGGGGGAACTTGAATCCCCGACCTCCGGCTTATGAGACCAGCGCTCTAACCAGCTGAGCTACCTTGCCACATCTCTAAAAGAGAGTCGGCATTTTACCAAAGAAAAACTTCAAAGTCAATGGCAGCCGAAAAAATCGTTATTCCTATATTCGCACTCACTAATGTTTAGTCTAAAGGGCTCAAAAATTTTAAAGAAATTCGAAAAAACTATTGACTTTTTTGAGAAAATTGACTAAAATTGCGCCAAAATTTATGCAAAGGAGTACAATCATGACGTTTCAACCTTTAGCCAACCGCGTCCTGCTCGAGCAGGAAGAGGAGACCACCACGACCGCTTCGGGGATCATTATCCCCGACAGCGCCAAAGAGAAACCGCTTCAGGGTAAAGTTGTCGCCGTCGGCCCCGACGCCGAAGATGAGGGGATCCATGTCGGTGATACGGCTGTATTTGCCAAATACAGCGGCACCGAGATCACCCTCGATGGCACCGAATATCTCATCCTTGAGAGCAACGAAATTCTTGGACTTTTAAAATAAGGAGACAACCATGGCAAAAGAAGTATTTTTTTCCGACACAGCACGCAACGGCCTCTTCGCCGGCGTCACCAAGCTGGCCGATGCGGTCAAGGTCACGATGGGACCACGCGGACGCAACGTCCTGATCCAGAAGAGTTTCGGCGCACCGTCGATCACCAAAGACGGCGTCTCGGTCGCACGTGAAATCGAGCTCGATGATGCTCTCGAGAACATGGGAGCACAACTGGTCAAAGAGGTCGCCAGCAATACCGCCGACGAAGCCGGTGATGGCACCACCACCGCGACCGTCCTGGCGCACAGTATCTTCAAAGAAGGCCTGCGCAACATCACAGCCGGTGCCAACCCCATCGAGGTCAAGCGTGGCATGGACAAAGCCAGTGCCGCCATCATCGATGAACTCAAAAAGATCACCGTCGAGGTCAAAGACAAAGCCCAGATCGCTCAGGTCGCGACCATTTCGGCCAACAACGATGCCAAGATCGGTGAACTGATCGCAGAGGCGATGGAGAAAGTCGGCAAAGATGGCGTCATCACTGTCGAGGAGGCCAAAGGAATCAACGACGAACTCGATGTGGTCGAGGGAATGCAGTTTGACCGCGGATATCTCTCGCCCTATTTCGTCACCAACAGCCAGAAGATGACCACCGAGATGGACAATCCGCTGATCTTGATCACCGATGCCAAGATCAGCTCGCTTAAAGATCTCATTCCGCTGCTTGAGCAGACACAGCAGAGTGGCAAGCCGCTTTTGATCATCGCGGACGATGTCGAAGGCGAGGCACTGACAACACTCGTGCTCAACCGACTCAAAGGCATCCTCAATATCGCAGCCGTCAAAGCCCCTGGATTTGGCGATCGCAAAAAAGAGATGCTCAAAGACATCGCAGTCCTTACGGGCGGAACCGTCATCACCGAAGAGCTGGGTCTGAGCCTGGAAAAAACCACACTCGACCAGCTCGGACAGGCTGGACGCGTCGTCATCGATAAAGACAACACCACCATCGTCGATGGTAAGGGCGACAAGGGCGAAGTCGAAGGGCGCATCAACGAAATCCGCACCCAGATCGAGAACACCACCAGCGATTACGATCGCGAGAAGCTTCAGGAGCGCCTGGCCAAACTCAGCGGCGGTGTCGCGGTGATCAAGGTCGGTGCAGCTACCGAAACCGAGATGAAAGAGAAAAAAGATCGCGTCGACGATGCCTTGAGTGCAACCAAAGCAGCCGTAGACGAAGGGATCGTCATCGGAGGAGGCGCCGCACTGGTCAAAGCTGGCAACGCCGTCAACCTCGATCTCGATGGTGATGAACTTGTCGGTGCCGAGATCATTCTGCGCGCGATCAAAGCACCGATCAAGCAGATCGCTGAAAACGCCGGATTTGACGCCGGTGTCGTCGCCGACAAAGTCGCCAACAGCGACCAGGCCAACCACGGCTTCAATGCAGCGACCGGTGAATACGTCGATATGTTTGACGCGGGCATCATCGATCCGCTCAAAGTCGAGCGTATCGCCCTCCAGAACGCCACCTCAGTCGCCAGTCTCCTGCTGACAACCGAAGCGACCGTAAGCGAGATCAAAGAGGAAAAACCCGCCCC
>CAZWMZ010000213.1:0-4854 GCA_964634965.1 uncultured Nitratifractor sp.
GCTCTGGATCGTTGAGGATGCGATAAAATTCGATCTCCTCATCGGCAAGATGATCGGCCGCAATGGCGCTAAGGGCTCGCAAATATTTTTTGGCGCCCTTTGTGTTGTTTTTGACATATTCTGCAATAATTTTGTGAGCCAATTCGACCATCTTTTCATGTTCTTTTTTCCACCTAGCAACCAATTTTTTGTTTTTGGACGGAAACAAGCTTTTGATCATGTAAAATCCCTTTTATTCGATTTGTTGGCGGCAAATCCACTGCCGACATCTTTCAAAAGTCTACCAAAAAAATGTCAAAGAAAAATTGCTCTTAGTAGAGTTTGGCTATAATCCTGCGTATTTTGCCTGCGAAAACACAAAGGAAAACAAGCATGAGCGATCTTTTTGAAAACGACCAAATCGATCAGGTATTGATCGAAGAGAGCATACGAGGCAGCTACCTCGACTACTCCATGAGCGTCATCATCGGCCGCGCCCTGCCCGATGCCCGCGACGGACTCAAGCCCGTACACCGGCGCATCCTCTACGCTATGAACGAACTCAACCTGACCCACCGTGCCGCCTACAAAAAGTCGGCTCGCATCGTCGGGGATGTCATCGGTAAGTACCACCCCCACGGCGACAATGCCGTCTACGATGCACTGGTGCGGATGGCGCAGGATTTTTCGATGCGTATTCCGCTGGTCGACGGCCAGGGCAACTTCGGATCCATCGATGGCGACAACGCCGCAGCGATGCGTTACACCGAGGCGCGCATGACCAAACTGGCCGAAGAGCTGCTCGCCGATCTGGACAAAGACACGGTCGATTATGTCCCCAACTACGACGACAGCATGAAGGAGCCCGATGTCCTGCCCAGTCGCGTCCCCAACCTCCTGCTCAATGGCTCGGCCGGTATCGCCGTTGGTATGGCGACCAATATCCCGCCCCATCGCCTCGACGAGCTGGTTGATGCCCTCCTGATCCGACTCGACAATCCTGATGCTGCCGTTGAGGAGATGATGACCGCCCTCAAAGGACCCGACTTCCCCACCGGCGGAGTGATCTTTGGCAAAAAAGGGATCATCGACGCCTACACGACAGGTCGCGGCCGGATCAAGGTGCGGGCCAAAACCCACATCGAGCAGAACCGAAACCGCGAAGTGATCATTATCGATGAGCTTCCTTATCAGGTCAACAAAGCCCGCTTGATCGAGAACATTGCGCAGCTGGTTCGTGACAAACAGATCGACGGCATCAGCGAAGTACGCGACGAATCGGATCGCGAAGGAATTCGGGTCGTCATCGAACTCAAACGCGACGCCATGAGCGAAATCGTCCTGAATAACCTCTACAAATCAACGCAGATGCAGACGACATTCGGGATCATTATGCTCGCAATTGTCAACAAAGAACCCAAGGTCTTCAATCTTGGCGAACTGCTCGATCTCTTTGTCAACCATCGCAAAACCGTTATCATTCGCCGTACGATCTTTGAGCTCGAGAAGGCACGTGCACGCGCCCACATCCTCGAAGGCCTCAAGATCGCCGTGGACAACATTGACGAAGTCATTCGGATCATCCGTGCCAGCGCCGACGATGCTGAAGCACGCGAAAACCTGATGAAACGTTTCGATCTCAGCGAGATTCAGGCCAAAGCGATCCTCGAGATGCGTCTGCGCCGATTGACGGGATTGGAGATCGAAAAGATCGAAAACGAGCTGGCTGAGCTGCGCAAACTGATCGCCAAACTCGAAGGAATCCTCAAAAGCGAAGCCAAAATCACCGAGATCATTCGCACCGAGCTGGCCGAAGTCAAGGAGACTTTCAGCGAAGCACGTCGGACCGAGATTGTCGATGATTACGACGACATTGACATTGAAGATCTCATCCCCAACGAGCCGATGGTCGTGACGATCACCCACCGCGGCTACATCAAGCGCGTACCAGTCAAACAGTATGAAAAGCAGCGCCGCGGCGGCAAGGGCAAAACAGCCCTCACCACCTACGAAGATGACTTTATCGAAAAGTTCTTTATCTCCAACACCCACGATACATTGATGTTCGTCACCGACCGCGGCCAGCTCTACTGGCTCAAAGTCTACCGCATCCCCGAAGGATCGCGCGCCGCCAAAGGCAAAGCAGTGGTCAATCTCATCAATCTCCAAAAAGATGAAAAGATCATGTCGATCATCCCCACGACCGATTTTGACGCGAGCAAGAGCCTGGCCTTTTTCACCCGCAAAGGCATCGTCAAGCGCACCGCACTGAGCGAATACAGCAACATCCGCTCCACAGGCGTACGTGCCATCAACCTCGACGAAACCGACGAGATCATCGAGGCCAAGATCGTCACGCCAAAAACGCAATGGCTCTTCGTCACGACCAAAAAGGGACAGTGCATCCGCTTCAAGGTCGAAGATGCCCGCCAGATCGGTCGCGTCGCACGGGGCGTTGCAGCCATCAAGTTCAAGATCGACGACGACTACGTCTGCGGTGCCACCACCATCGACAACGAAGAGGATGAGATCTTGATCATCAGCGAAAAGGGTCTTGGCAAGCGCACAACCGCAGCCGAATATCGCGAACAGAGCCGTGCCGGCAAAGGGGTTATCGCGATGAAACTCACCCCCAAAACCGGTGATGTCGTCGGCGTCGTCTTTGTCGAAGAGGACAAAGACCTCATGTGTCTGACCAGCAAAGGCAAAATGATCCGCGTCGATATGCACACCATCCGCAAAGCCGGCCGCAACACCTCCGGCGTCAAGGTGGTCAACGTCGAGGGCAAAGACAAAGTCGTCTCGATCGCCAAAGCCCCCAAAGAGGAGAAGCCTCAGGAGCCCACCGAACCGGATCTCATCCAGGGAGGCACAGCATGAGCCAGCGCTATACCATCGCCGTCGTCGGTGCCAGCGGTGCCGTCGGCGAAGAGATCTTCCGTGTCCTCGAAGCACGCGATTTTCCCGTCGCCTCAATCCTGCCACTTGCCAGTGCCAACAGCGCGGGTGAGACGGTCGAGTGCTGCGGCAAAACCTACACCATCGAAGAGCTGACCGAAACGGTCTTCGACGGACGCGACATCGACATCGCCTTTTTCTCTGCAGGCGGCAACATCTCGGCACGCTATGCACCGTATGCCGTCGAGGCGGGCGCGGTGGTCATCGACAACACCTCCCACTTTCGCATGGATCCCGATGTGCCGCTCGTGGTGCCCGAGGTCAATCCTGAGGATATCGCCGCATGGCGCGAGAGGGGCATCATCGCCAACCCCAACTGCTCGACCATCCAGATGGTGCTCGCACTCAAACCTCTCTACGATCTCTACGGCGGGATCAAGCGGGTCGATGTGAGCACCTACCAGGCCACCAGCGGCGCAGGCAAAGCAGGCATGGAGGAGCTCGTGCAGCAGATGCAGGACTTTTTTGCTTTCAAACTCGACGAAAGTAAAGTCGAAGCGTTCCAGCACCAGATCGCCCTCAATGTCATCCCTCACATCGACGTTCCCCAGGAGGGCGACTACACCAAAGAGGAGATGAAGATGGTCAACGAGACCAACAAGATCCTCCATGCCGACATCGCTGTCAGCGCGACATGCGTTCGGGTTCCGGTGCTGCGCAGCCACTCCGAAGCGGTCACCGTAACATTCGATGAGCAGGTCGAGGTGGATGTCGATCGGGTGCGTCTGGCGCTGCACGACTTTCCCGATGTCGAGGTGATGGACGATCTGCCCAACGCCATCTACCCCATGCCCATCGTCGCCACCGACACCGACACCACCTTCGTAGGACGCATTCGCCGCGATCTCTATGCACCCAACATCCTGCACATGTGGGTCGTCGCCGATCAGTTGCGTGTCGGTGCCGCGACCAATGCGATTCGTATCGCCGAAAAATGGATCGAAATGGAGAACCTATAATGCACGAACAGCACACCGAAGCCGAACACCTCGCTATGGACAAAGCCGACCAGTCTCTGATCGAAAACGTTTTTGAAAATCTCTTGTGGAGCACCCGTTTTTTCGTCTTGCTTGCCGTGATCTTCAGTATGGTTGGCGGCATCGCGCTCTTTATCGTCGCGAGCGTAGATGTGGTACATGTCGCCTCGAGTGTGTATGGCAACTATTTTGGTCACGGACATGTGGAGAATTTCCACGAGGTCATCGTCACCGAACTGATCGGCGCAGTCGATCTCTATCTGATCGCCATCGTTCTCTTCCTTTTCGGATTTGGGCTCTACGAGCTCTTTATCTCCAAGATCGACGTCGCCGAGCGAAGTGCCGCGAGCAAAATCCTCGAAATCCATTCGCTTGACGAGCTCAAAGACAAGCTCGCCAAGGTGATCATCATGGTGCTCATCGTCGGCTTTTTCAAGCGCGCCATGAACACCACCTATGACGGTGCACTCGAGATGCTCTACCTCGCCGGTGCGATTTTGGGGTTGGCACTGGCCTTTTATTTCATGCACAAAGGCGGTGACCACTGATGGCAAGCGAAAAGATCTTCGTCGAAGCCTGTTTCGGGCGCCCCACCCCCTATACTCCCGTCTGGCTGATGCGCCAGGCCGGTCGCTATCTGCCCGAATACATGGCCGTACGCGAAAAAGCAGGCAACTTCCTCAATCTCTGCCACGCCCCCAACATGGCTGCCGAAGTGACGCTCCAGCCGGTAGAGATCCTCGGGGTCGATGCGGCGATTCTCTTTAGCGATATTTTGGTCGTTCCAAACGAAATGGGAATGCATCTCGATTTTGTCAAGGGCGAAGGGCCCGTATTTGAAAAGCCGATCAAAACACGCGCCGATCTGGATGCTCTCATCGGCGGCGAAGCGGCAGCCGATAAGCTTACGTACGTTTACGAGACCCTGCGCCTGCTCAAA